>NZ_JBKYMO010000250.1:0-8259 GCF_047302915.1 Massilia sp. CT11-108
GCGCACCGCTGATGCCGGTGATCAAGGGCGAGTTCCACCTGTCGGTCAGCCAGATCGCCGACATCAACATCGCGGCCACGTGCGGTCGTTGGCGGCGACGCGGTCGCGCCAGCGTTGCAGCAGGCCGGTCTTTGCCTGCGGCGGTGCGGCATCCAGTTGCGGCGCATCCAGTTGCGGCATCAAGCGCGCGAGCGCGCGGTCCGGATCGAAGTCGAGGTCCGGGCCCGGCCCGGCCGCATGTACCGTGCGCAGCAGGGCGAGGTCGGCGCGGCAGTGCGCGCAGGTTGCCACGTGCGCCTGCACGCGTTCCAGTTCGGCGCCCGCGAGGGTGCCGTTCGCGAGCCAGGGCAGCGCGTCCTGCGCGTCGAGGTGATCGGTGCGAGCGTTCATGGCCGGATCTCCAGCTGGTCTTCCAGCAGCGTTGCCAGGCGGCGGCGCGCGTGGAACAGGCGCGTTTTGACGGTGTTGACGGGACATTCCATGATTTCTGCGATTTCTGCGTAACCCATGTCGTGATAGAAGGTCAGCTGGAAGGCGGCCCGCTGCGCCAGCGGCAACGTGGCGACGGCGGCGTCGACGGCGTGCGCGAGGCGCTGCTGTTCGAAGCGCCAGTCGGGCCGGCCCGCGTCGCCCGCCGCGCACTCGTCGGCCGGGGCATCCAGCGGTTCGTCGAGCGCGTGCAGGGCCTTGCAGGCCTTGCGGTAGGCGATCGCGAACACCCAGGTCGACACCTTGCAACTGCCGTCGAACGTGGCGGCCTTCTGCCAGACGACGAGCAGGGTGTCGTTGACGATTTCCTCGATCAGCGGCACGCTGCGCGTCATCCGTTGGAGGAAGCGCGCCAGGCGCGGAAAGTACGCGCGATACAGCATCTCGAAGGCGCGCCGGTCCCCGGCCGCAATCCGACCCACCAGGCTGGCCTCGTTCGCGGCCGCTCCTTCAATCTTTCCGTCCACGCATGCGCTCTCTGCTGTTTTGCGGTGAATACCCGCCGGCCGCCCCAAGGTTCATGCGTTCCGCAAATATTTTTTGCCGCATGTGATTTTTACACGAATCGGCGTTGCTGGGACGCGCCGGGCATGTCACGATGTCGCCATGCTAATTCATTCTTGCCCCATGAAACGATTTGCCATTCCCTTCCTCGCCGCCGCCCTGGTCCTCTCCGGCGCGGCCCACGCCCAGTCGAAGCAGGAGCCCCGTCCGCTCGGCTACAAGAAAGTCGCCGATGCGCTGGCCGCACTGCAAAAGAATCCGGACGCCAAGCTCTCCCATCCGGGCGGCTGGACCACGTACGCCATCCAGAAACCGGAGGTGGCCGTGTGGTCGTTCGTGCCGCAAGGACATGAGGCCTACCCGGCCGTCGTGCGGCGCCTGGTCCGCAAGACGGACGAGGGCACGTTCGTCGAGATGAAAGTGCTGTGCGAAGCGAAGCAGGACGCATGCCGCCGGCTGGCCGTGCACTTCCAGCAGATGACGGCGCAGATGCAGCAGAAACTGCAGGAGATGCAGGCGCAGAAAGGCCAGGAAGCCAAGCAGTAGGGCGCACCCTGTGCCCACGCGTGCCTACCGGTTGACCACCACCTTGGCCGCGGCCGTCACCTGGTCGCGCAGCCACTTGTGCTCCGGCGACTGGTGCACGCGCTGGTGCCACAGTTGATAAAAACGCATCGGCGGGAACTTGATCGGCACCGTGAAGTTTTTCAGCGGCAGCGTCTTTTCGTAGAACCGGATGAACTGGCGGCCCGTCGTCAGCACGAGGTCCGTCTGCGTGAGCATGTACGGGATCAGGCCGAAATAAGGCGATTCCACGGCCACCTTGCGATGCATGCCTTGCCGCTCGAGGAAGGCGTCGATCACGCCGTGGTAGCCGGGCAGCATCGCCGTCGGCGCGATGTGCGGCAGCGTGAGGTAGTCCTCGACCGTCATCGCGTCGGCCGCCGTGCGCTTGGCGTAGGCGCTGTCGGCACGCATCGTGCAGATGATCGGGTCTTCGAACAGTTTCGAGATGTGCAGGTGCGAGGGCGGCTCGTCCCAGTTGGCGATGACGAGATCCATTTCGCCGTCCGACAGCATGCGCAGGTAGTCCGTGCCCGGCCCCAGGTGGTGGATGGTCACGCGGCTGTTCGGCGCGCCGCGCCGGATCGACGCGACGACGCCCGGCAGGAACTGCGTGTCGAGGTAGTCGGGCGCGGCGATGTGGAACGTGCGGTCGGCCTGTTCCGGCACGAACGGCGTCTTGCGGACAAACAGGCTCTCCGTCTCGTCGAGGATGCGCTTGGCCGGCTTGAGCAGGCTTTCGCCGTGCT
This sequence comes from Massilia sp. CT11-108, assembly GCF_047302915.1. Classification (NCBI taxonomy): domain Bacteria; kingdom Pseudomonadati; phylum Pseudomonadota; class Betaproteobacteria; order Burkholderiales; family Oxalobacteraceae; genus Massilia; species Massilia sp. CT11-108. The sequence continues at coordinate 2,307 of NZ_JBKYMO010000250.1, forward strand.
GCGTCGGCACCATGCCGCGCGCGCCGCGCACGAGCAGCGGGTCGCCCGTCAGCTCGCGCAGCTTGCGCAGCGACGCCGAGATCGACGGTTGCGGCTGGTTCAACTTGAGGGCGACGCGCGAGACGTTCTTCTCGACGAGCAGCAGATAAAGGATGCGGATCAGGTGCAGGTCGAGGTGCTGGGGCAGGCTGGACATGGGAGAGTTTTTTATGGAATTGTTATATACGTAGTCTGATTTTAAATATACGATATTTTTCATGTTCTAGAAACTATATCGACGGCGGTGTCGCCTGCCGGTCACGCTGAGGAGCCTCGATGGATTACCTGGTCCCGTATGGTCTCGAATGGATGAACATGCTGGTGCGCTGGCTGCACGTCATCACCGGCATCGCCTGGATCGGCGCGTCGTTCTACTTCGTCTGGCTGGACAATTCGCTGCGTCCGCCGGCGGCCGGTTCCGAGCTCGCGAAGAAGGGCGTGGCGGGCGAGCTGTGGGCCGTGCACGGCGGCGGTTTCTACAATCCGCAGAAATACCTCGTCGCGCCGGCCGAGCTGCCGGCGGAGCTGCACTGGTTCAAATGGGAAGCGTATTCGACGTGGCTGTCGGGTTTTGCGCTCCTCGTCATCGTGTACTGGCTGAATGCGCAGGCGATGATGGTCGACCGGTCAGTGGCCGATTTGTCGAGCTGGCAGGCGATCGGCCTCGGGCTCGGGAGCCTCGTCGCCGGCTGGGTCGTGTACGACCTGCTGTGCCGTTCACCTCTCGGCAAGCATGATCTCGCGTTCGGCGTCGTGGTCTTTGCGCTGCTGGTCGGCGCGGCATGGGTGCTCACGCACTTCCTCAGCGGCCGCGCCGCCTACATCCACGTGGGCGCGATGATCGGCACGATCATGGTCGCGAACGTGGCGATGGTGATCATTCCGGGGCAGCGCAAGATGGTCGAGGCGATGCGCGCGGGCTTGACGCCCGATCCCGTCTACGGCATCCGCGGCAAGCGGCGCAGCGTCCACAATAACTACTTCACGTTGCCGGTGCTGTTCATCATGATCAGCAACCACTTCGCGATGACCTACCGCCACCCGCACGCATGGGCCGTGCTGGGCACCATCATGGCGGCCGGCGTCTTCATCCGCCACTTCTTCAACCTGCGCCACAAGGGGCGCGTCGAGTGGGTGTATCCGGCGATCGGTGTGGCGCTGCTGCTGGGGCTTGCGATTTTGCTGGCACCTGTGCTGGCACCGCCGCGGCCGAGCGTGTCGGCGGGGACGGTGCCGTTTGTGCGGGTGGAGACGATCCTGCGCGCGCGCTGCGTGTCGTGCCACGCGGCGCATCCGACGCAGCCCGGGTTCGCGAGCGCGCCGGCCGGCGTGATGCTGGACGACGCGCACGGCATCGCCCGGAACGCCCCCCGCATCTACCAGCAGGCCGTGCAGCTCAAGGCGATGCCGCTGGCGAACATGACCAATATGACGGAGGCGGAACGCGCCGAGTTGGGCGCGTGGTTCGAAGCCGGGGCGAAGACCGACTGATGAATCGTCATTCCCGCGCATGCGGGAATCCATGCTGAGTGTCCGCAGTCAGCTCGGCATGGGTCCCCGCTTCCGCGGGGACGACAGGGGCTTACTTCAACGTCCGCTCGAACAGCTGGTAGATCCGCCGGTACTCGTCATACCACGCCTCCGGCTGCACGAACGAATGCCGTTCCAGCGGATACGGCGCCAGTTCCCAGTGGTCCTTCTTCAACTCGATCAGCCGCTGGGCCATGCGCACGGAGTCCTGGAAGAACACGTTATCGTCGACCATGCCGTGCGCGATCAGCAGGTGGCCCTTCAGGTTCTGCGCGTACTCGATCGGCGACGACGTTTTATAGGCTTCCGGATCCAGGTCCGGCGTGTTCAGGATGTTGGCCGTGTACTCGTGGTTGTACGTGGTCCAGTCGGTCACGGGGCGCAGCGCGGCGCCGGCCTTGAAGACGTCCGGCGCGCGCAGCATGGCCATCAGGGTCATGAAGCCGCCGTAGCTGCCGCCGTAGACGCCCACGCGGGCCGCGTCGCCCTGCTGGTGCGCGATCATCCAGTTCACGCCGTCCAGGTAATCGTCCAGTTCCGGATGGCCCATCTGGCGGTAGATCGCCGTGCGCCATTTGACGCCATAGCCCTTCGAGGCGCGATAGTCCATGTCGAGGACGACGTAGCCGTTCTGCACGAGCAGGTTGTGGAACATCTGCTCGCGGAAGTACGGCGTGTAGCGCTGCGTGACGTTCTGCAGATAACCCGCGCCGTGCACGAACATCACCACCGGATATTTTTTACCCGGCTCCAGCTGCGCGGGGCGGTACAGCTTGGCCCAGATCGGATCGGCGCCGTGCGTCGACGGGATCGTCACGAATTGCGGCTGGATCCATTCGCGCGCCTTGAACTCGGGCGTGCGCGTGTCCGTCAGCCTGACGGCCTCGCCGCCGTGCGACGGCACGGTCGCGAGCTGCGCCGGCAGGTACGGGCCGGAATAGTGGACGAGCAGCTTGTTCTGGTCCGGCGACAGGCGGAAGTCCTGCACGCCCGCGAGGCTGCTGATTTCGCGCGTGGTGCCATCTTTCGCATCGACGGCGCAGACCTCGTACGTGTGCGGCGCCTTGCGGTTGCAAAGCAGCCAGGCCGTGCGGCCATCCGCCGACCATGCGACGTCGCCCGCTTCCCATTTACCTTGCGTGAGCGCGCGCGTGCGGCCGGCCGCGTCGCGCACGTACAGGTGCGCGTAGCCGCTTTCTTCCGACAGGTACCACAGGGTCGAGCCGTCCGGCAGCCAGCCGAATTCATTGTTGTCGTAGTTGACCCACGCCTCGTCCGTCAGGCGGTGCACCGGCTGGAGCGCCGCGCGCGGCAGGTCGACGGTGGCGATCCAGCGGTCCTTGTTGTCCACCGAGCGGAACATGACGGCCACGTTGGCGCCGTTCTGGCTCCACGTGATCGCTTCGCCGTCGAAGCCGATCATCACCGGACGGTTGCCCTTGAGCGGATCGAGCTTGTGCTCCGCGCGCAGCCTGGCCAGCGGGTCGACCGCGATGCCGGGCAGGGCGTCCAGCGCCAGGTCCTTCACCTCGCGCGTGGCGAGGTTCACGAGTTTCAGGCCGTGGCCCGCGGGGTTGTTGCGGCCCACGCGCGTGCGCTCTTCCGAGAATTCCTCGTAGCCGCTTTCCGTCACGTAGCGGGGCATCTTGCCGGCGCGGCCCTTGTCCGCGTTCTTCGGACCCGTGACGACGAGCAGCCAGCGGCCGTCCGGCGACAGCGCGCTGTTCAGGATCGCGACCTTGTCGCCCAGGTAGATCGGCGCGGGCGCGCGGGTCGGGTCGGCGCGGCGCAGTTCCTCGGCCTGCGCGCGGGTGGCGTCGCGCTCGTCCTTCTGGCGTTTCAGGATCGTCGACAGGCGCAGCTGCATGTCGCGCAGCGCGTCGGCTTCCGTCACGTTCGGATCCTTGGCGGCGCGCGGCAGGGCGACGGGGCCGGCCACGCGGTCGTTGCGGTCCCACGCGAACCAGTCGTCGCCGATGCGGTACTGCACGCCGCGCTCGTCGGCCGTGTACTGGACCGCCTGGATCGCCACGCCGCTGCCGCGCGTGATCTGCACGAGGGCGCCCGACTTGAGGTCGCGCTCGAACAAATCGCCGTTGCGCACGATGACGGCGCGGGTGCGGGCGCGGTTGTACAGCATTTCCGGGCTGTCCAGCTTCGCCTGTTCGGCGTCCGTCACCTGTGCCGCCGTGCCGGCCTTCGCCGCGTTCACGCGGTAGGTGTCCCGCAGGGGCGACCCGGCGCGCTTCTGCTTGTAGATGACCTGCTTGCCGTCCCAGTTCCACCACGCCGCTTCCACGGGAGGACCGATCCAGTCGGGGTTGGCCATGGCCTGGTCGAGGGTCACGGGTGTGGAGGCGGCAGCGGGTAGCGCCAGCAGTGCGGCGAGAACGGTAAGGACAGGGAGTCGCATCATCAGTCGGGTGGATAAATGAAGAACAAGAATGCTTTTCTTGGTCAGAAATTGCAAAAAAGCATTCTAGCGCAGCCGACTATGGTGCTGTGTGGATTCGCTGGCAGGAGTGGCGCGCGTGCGTAAGTACGGTGGCGGCCATGATCGATATTGCAGCGCACAAAAGACAACGCCCGGCCAATGCCGGGCGTGTGGAGACGATGTGGTCGCTTGCTATCAGGCGGCTGCCTTCGGCTTCGCGTACTCGCCCATCCACAGTTCGGTCGGCTCTTGCGCCAGCCACAGTTCGGACGGCGCGGTCAGCGACGGGTTGCGCACGAACATCACGATACGGGTGACGACGGCGGCGGCAGCGATGGCGACGGTGAGGTATTCGAACGGGGTCATGATCTGTATCCTTGGCTTGATTAGTTGTTCGGCGTTTCGCGGACGGCTTCCGGAGCCAGCGCGGCTGCGCAGAACGGGCCCAGGATGATGATGCCGGCCTGCTGCTGCATCTTGCGGCGGGCCAGGGCGCCGCTGCCCGGCTGGGCGGCGTCGGGCACGATCAGGCCGCCGTGCGCTTCGTACAGTTCGATCGCAAAGGTGCGGATCTTGCCCAGGGTGTCGGCAATGTGCTGGCGCAGAGTCTTGTTCTGTGCCTGGTTGATCGTTGCGGTGTTCATGGTCATCTCCGGTGAGAAATCTGTCGTGTTGCGATGCAGTATAGGGACAACCGCGTCATAAATGAACTTTTGATTTGTGATGCTTCCCATGCGTTTTGTGAATATTTTCTGTGCGACAACTAATGTTGATTCGCACTGCGGACATAGCAAACATGAATATCTGACCGGCTGGCCCGGAACTTGCATATCCAAAGGGCATGAAACCGCCGTCCAAGGTCCAGCGCACCCTGCGCATCGTCGTCGTCAACACCGCGTCCAGCGCTGCCGCGGACGAGGCCACGCTCGCCGCGCAGGCAAGGCGCAACACGGCCCTGCGCATCGGCCTGCTGGAATCGGGCTACGACATCGTCGCGTCGCTGCCCGCCGACATCTTCCTGCCGGAGCGGATCGCCCAGATCCAGCCGGACATGATCATCATCGACAGCGAATCGGACGCGCGCGACGTCCTCGAACACATCGTGATCGCCACGCGCGACGAGCCGCGGCCCATCGTCCTGTTCACGGACGACCAGACGTCGTCCAGCATGGATGCCGCGATCGAGGCGGGCGTCACCGCGTACATCGTGGCCGGCCTGCAGGCCGAGCGCGTGAAGCCCGTGCTGGACGTGGCCATGAAGCGGTTCCACCGCGAACAGAAGCTGCTGGACGAGTTGTCGGACACGCGCCGCCAGCTCGCCGACCGCAAGCTGATCGAACGGGCCAAGGGCGTGCTCATGGCGCGCAACCGGCTGACGGAGGAAGAGGCCTACCAGCGGCTGCGCACCATGGCGATGAACAAGAAGCTCAAGCTGGCCGAAGTCGCCCAGCGCATCCTCGACGTCGAGGATCTACTCGGCTAAAACAGCAAAGGAAACGATGGCTCACGCATTCATCGCCGGCTCGGACCGGCCGGAAAAGACCGTGATCAGGGCCGGCTTCATGCCCCTGACCGATTGCGCGTCCCTCGTGATGGCGTCCGTGCTCGGGCTGGACGACAAATACGGCATCAAGCTCGAACTCGCGCGCCAGCATTCGTGGTCGGGCATGCGCGACCGCCTGCTGCAGGGCGAGATCGACGCGGCGCACGTCCTGTATGGGTTGTTGTACGGCGTGGAAAACGGCATTGGGAGTCCCCCCGCGCGCATGGCCGTGCTGATGAATTTATCGCGTAATGGCCAAGCGATTACCCTGTCGCGCGCATTGGCCCGCCAGGGCGTGACGGACCTCGGCACACTGGCCGCCGCGATGCGCAAGGGCGGGCGCCGCTACACGTTCGCGCACACGTTCCCGACCGGGAACCACGCGCTGTTCCTGTATTACTGGCTGG
>NZ_JBKYMO010000251.1:0-8256 GCF_047302915.1 Massilia sp. CT11-108
GTCGCCGTGCTGCCCGACGCGGCCGTCCGCGTGCCGCCGGGGCAGACGCTGGACGTCGCGCAGGAGTCCGCGCGGCTGTCGGGCCTCGAGCTGTGGAGTCCCGAGACGCCCACGCTGTACCGCGCCGTCACGACGCTCGACGTGGCGGGGCGCCAGCGCGACCGCTTCGAGACGCCGTTCGGCTTCCGCACCATCAAGTGGACGGCCGACCAGGGCTTTTTTCTCAACGGCGAGCACCGCTACTTCCGCGGCGCCAACGTGCACCAGGACCAGGCCGGATGGGGCGACGCCGTGACGAATGCCGCCATCGACCGCGACGTGCAGCTGATGAAGGACGCCGGTTTCGATTTCATCCGCGGCTCGCACTATCCGCACGACCCGCATTTCGCCGAAGCGACCGATCGGATCGGCATGCTGTTCCTGCCGGAGGCGCCGTTCTGGGGCACGGCCGGCATGAGGAGTCCGTGGAGCCGGTCCGCCTATCCGCCCGAAGCCGAACACCAGGCCGCGTTCGAGGACAGCGTCAAGCAGCAGCTGGCGGAACTCATCCGCATCAACCGCAACCATCCGTCCGTCGTCGCGTGGGGCATGGACAACGAGGTCTTCTTCACCGACAAGGAGACCCTGCCGGCCGTGCGCAAGCTGCTGGCGGACGAGGTGGCGCTGTCGCACAGGCTCGATCCCACGCGGCCCGCGGCCGTCGACGGCGCGCAGCGGGGAGACATGGACCGCATCGGCGACATCGCCGGCTACAACGGCGACGGCGCCGTGCTGTTCCCGAATCCCGGCATCGCCAACTTCGTCGCGGAGTACGGCTCGACCATCTCGGACCGGCCGGGCGAATACGCCCCGGGCTGGGGCGACATCGAACGCACGCCGGGCGCGAAGGCGGGCGAGCCGGCGTCGTGGCGCTTCCCGTGGCGCGCGGGCGAAGCCGTATGGGCCGGGTTCGACCACGGCTCGATCGCGGGCAAGTTCGGCTCGATGGGCCTCGTCGATTATGCGCGGCTGCCGAAGCGCAGCTGGTACTGGTACCGTAATGCCTACCGCGGCATCTCGCCGCCGGCGTGGCCGCAGCCGGGCCAGCCGGCCGCCCTACGGGTGACGGCCAGCAGTCCCGTCATCCGCCACGCGGACGGCACGGACGACGTGCAACTGGTCGTGACGGTGTTGGATGCGGCCGGCAGGGCGCTGTCCAACAGCCCGCCCGTGAAGTTGGCGCTGGAAGCGGGGCCGGGCGAGCTGCCGACGGGACGCAGCATCGCGTTCACGCCGGACGGCGACATCCCGATCCGCGACGGCCAGGCCGCCATCGCCATGCGCAGCTGGCAGCGCGGCACGACACGGATCCGCGCGACGTCGCCCGGCCTCGCCGACGGCGTGCTGACGGTGGAGACGGTGGACGGTCCGGCCTTCGTGGACGGCGTGACGCCGCTGGCGGCCGACCGGCCGTACGTGCAACGCAAGATGGCGGTGGGGGGAGAGCAGGCGTTCGGCCTGAAGAATCCGACGCAGGCCAGTTCGAGCGCGGCCGAGCACGCATCGTCGCTGGTCAACGACGGCGACGCCGCCACATGGTGGGCACCGGCGGCGGACGACGCGGCGCCGTGGTTCGCCATCGACCCCGAGCGCATCGTGAATTACCGCCGGCTGGCGGTGCGGTTCGCGCCGGGCGGGCGCTGCGGCGTGACGGCGGAAGCGCAGGATACGGGCGGCGTGTGGCAGGTGCTGGCCGACGTGCCGGCGGCGGCCGACACGTTCGACGTGCCGGTGCGCGCCGTCACGGGACGGCGCTTGCGGCTGCGCCTGGCGGGCGCCAACTGCCGCATCGCCGACGTCGTCATCACGGGGACGCCGGCGACCTTCTGGTGATCAGCGCACGTTCTGCTTCTTGATCAGTTGATCGAGCATGGCGTGTTCTTCTTCCGTCAAATCGGTCAGCGGCGCGCGCACCGGACCGCCGTCGTGGCCGACGAGGCGGGCGCCCGCCTTCACGATCGACACGGCGTAGCCGGCCTTGCGGTTGCGGATCGCCAGGTAGGGCAGGAAGAATTCGTCCAGCAGGCGGTTCGTCGTCGCGTGGTCGTCCTGCGCGATCGCGTGATAGAAATCCATCGCCAGTTGCGGCATGAAGTTGAAGACGGCCGACGAGTACACGGGCACGCCTAGCGCCTTGTAAGCTGCCGCATACACTTCCGCGGTCGGCAGGCCGCCCAGGTAGCTGAAACGGTCGCCCATGCGGCGCCAGATCGAGACCATCAGTTCGATGTCGCCGATGCCGTCCTTGAAGCCGATCAGGTTCGGGCAGCGGTCGGCCAGCTGTTCCAGCGAGTCCGCGGTCAGGCGGCATTGCGCGCGGTTGTACACGACGACGCCGATGTTCACCGATTTGCAGACTTCTTCCACGTGCGCGACGAGGCCGTCCTGGCTCGCTTCCGTCAGGTAGTGCGGCAGCAGCAGCACGCCTTTCGCGCCCAGGCGCTCAGCTTCCTGCGCGAACGCGATCGCGGCGCGGGTCGGGCCGCCGACGCCGGCGAGGATCGGCACCTTGCCGGCGCACGTGTCGACCGCGGTCTTGATCACCTGCGAGTATTCGTCGTGCGTCAGCGAGAAGAATTCGCCGGTGCCGCCGGCCGCGAACAGGGCGGTGGCGCCGTACGGGGCGAGCCATTCCAGGCGTTCGATATAGGTGTTCTTGCGGAAGTTGCCTTCGGCATCGAAGTCGGTGATGGGGAAGGACAGCAGGCCGGACGACATCACTTGCTTGAGTTCTTGCGGATTCATTTGCGCTCCAGGGCGGTGGGTTTAACTTGTCAGACATCGTATAACTAAGCCCGCGACGTCGCAAGAATAATTTGCGATATCGTTGTTTCGGCGCCGGTCAGCCGGCGGTGCGCGTCGTCGCCCGTTCGACGAGCTGGAAGCCCACGTCGACCACGTTGTCCGCCAGCGCGTCGCCTTCGATCTTGGCGATGAGCGCCCGCGCCGCCCGCACGCCGATCGCGCGCTTGTCGACGTGGACGGACGAGATGGGAGGATGGGTGTACGCGGCGAAGTCGAAGTCGCCGAAGCCCATGATGCCGAGCGATCCGGGCACGGCGATGCCTTGCGCCTGCGCCTCGATGAGGGCGCCATGGGCCAGCACGTCGGAGCTGCACACGACGACGTCGGGCTGGTGGCCCTCGGCCAGGATCGCGCGCAGGCCTTCGCGGCCGAGATTCATCACGGTCGGCGGGGTGGCCATGTGCGTGGCGATGGGCACCACGCCGTGCTGTTTCAGTTCCGCCTCCAGCGCCAGGCGCCGCCGGTTGGCGCGCTCGTCGCGCGCGCAGATCGATGCGAAACGCCTGTAGCCTTTACTTAAAAGGTATTGCGCGACCTTTTCGCCAACCCGTTCCTGCGAAAAGCCGATGGCGATGTCGATGGGGGAGGGCGTCAGGTCCCACGCTTCCACGACGGGCACGCCGGTCGCCAGCAGTTTCTTGCGCACGCCGGGGTGATGATGGATGCCGGTGAGGACGATGCCGTCGGGCTGGCGCGACAGGATCGCCGTCAGCAGGTCTTCTTCCTTTTGGCGCGAATAGTTCGACACCGACAGCAGCAACTGGTAGCCGTGCGCCGACAACTCGTCGTTGAGACCCTGCACCGTCTCCGCGAACATCGAGTTCGACAACTGCGGCACGATGGCGGCGATGAGCTGGCTGCGCTTCGTCGTCAGGCTGCCGGCCAGCATGTTCGGGATATAGCCCATCGCGGCCGCGGCTTCTTTCACGCGCGCGATCGTGTCCGGCTTGACGAGCTTGGGGTTGTGCAGCGCGCGCGATACCGTGATGGGAGAGAGGCCCGCCAGTCGCGCGACGTCCTTCAGCGTGATGCTTTTCGGGCGGTCTCCGTTGGTGGGGAGCGTGTCGTCTGCGGGATCCATCATGTTGTTGTGTTCTTTATCACTTGTACGACATCCGATCACAAAACGCTTGCGTTCGAAGATGATTGCGGTATCATACCAAACACCTCGGCCGAACTACCGGCCCTATTTTTAAGACAAGAATGATTGCGGTGTCATTTTTGCGCAAAGTGCGTGCTTGTTGTGCTTTGCTGTTAAATGATTGCGCAATCATGGAGACGCTGATGACTATCCCCCGCACCATCCGCATGCACGAGAACGACAACGTCGCCATCGTCGTCAACGCCGGCGGCCTGCCGGAAGGCACTATCTTCCCGGACGGGCTGACCCTGGCCACCCGCGTGCCGGAAGGGCACAAGGTGGCGCTCGTCGACATCGCCCAGGGCGCACCCATCGTCCGCTACGACGTGACGATCGGCCATGCGCTGCAACCGATCGCCCGCGGCACGTGGATCGAGGAATCGCTGGTCGGCATGCCGGCCGCGCGCGGCCTGGACGACCTGCCGAAGCCCGTCCGCGACCGCGTACCGTTGCCGCCGCTGGAAGGCTATACGTTCGAAGGCTTCCGCAATCCGGACGGCTCGGTCGGCACGCGCAACATCCTCGCCATCAGCGAGACGGTGCAGTGCGTGTCGGGTGTCGTCGCGTTCGCGGTCGACCGCATCAGGAAGGAGCTGCTGCCCCAGTACCCGCACGTGGACGACGTCGTCGCCATCGAGCACACGTACGGCTGCGGCGTCGCCATCGACGCGCCCGGCGCCGAGATCCCGATCCGGACGCTGCGCAACATCGCGAAGAACCCGAACTTCGGCGGCCGCGTGATGCTCGTGAGCCTGGGCTGCGAGAAGCTGCAGCCGGCGCGTATGTTCCCGCAGGGTTCGATCCCGATCCAGACGCCGAAACAAGAGCTGGATACCGTGTGCCTGCAGGATGCCGCGCACGTGGGCTTCGGCGACATGATCGACTCCATCATGCGCACGGCCGAGAAGCATCTGGCGGTACTGAACGAGCGCCGGCGCGAGACGGTGCCGGCGTCAGAACTCGTCGTCGGCGTGCAGTGCGGCGGCAGCGACGCGTTCTCCGGCGTGACCGCGAATCCGGCCGTCGGCTTCGCGAGCGACCTGCTCGTGCGGGCGGGCGCCGCCGTCATGTTTTCCGAAACGACGGAAGTTCGCGACGGCATCGACCAGCTGACGGCGCGCGCCGCCGACGACGACGTCGCGCACGCGATGATCCGCGAGATGGCGTGGTACGACGAGTACCTGAAGCGGGGCGGCGTGGACCGCAGCGCGAACACGACGCCGGGCAACAAGAAGGGCGGCCTCGCCAACATCACGGAAAAGGCGATGGGGTCCATCATCAAGTCCGGCACGGCGCCGATCGCGGGCGTGCTGGCGCCGGGCGACAAGCTCCAGCAGAAAGGCCTGATCTACGCGGCCACGCCGGCCAGCGATTTCATCTGCGGCACCCTGCAGCTGGCCGCCGGCATGAACATGCACGTGTTCACGACCGGCCGCGGCACGCCTTATGGCCTGGCCGCCGTGCCGGTCGTGAAAGTCGCCACGCGCGACGACCTGGCACGCCGCTGGCACGACCTCATGGACATCAACGCCGGCCGCATCGCGACGGGAGACTCCACGATCGCGGACGTCGGCTGGGAGTTGTTCCACTTCCTGCTCGACGTGGCGAGCGGCCGCAAGAAGACGTGGGCCGAGCACTGGAAGCTCCATAACGCGCTCACGCTCTTCAATCCGGCGCCCGTGACCTGACCGCACGCGCGACCGCACAAGCTAGAGAACAGCAAGGAGACATCTTGAAGACAGCAGTATGCATCGCCCTCGGCCTGGCCGCGGGCGCGGGCGCGCACGCCCAGACGAATGTCACGATCTACGGCATCGCCGACGCGGCGTTCGTCGGCGAGAACGGCAGCGCCGCCGGTCACCGGACGAAGATCACGAGCGGCGCCGCGTCCGCATCGCGCATCGGCTTCCGCGGCACGGAGGACCTGGGCAACGGCATGTCCGCGTTCTTCACTCTGGAGACGGGTGCGAAGATCGATACGGGCGAGCTCGATGCCGCGAACACGATCTTCAACCGCCAGGCGTTCGTGGGCATGAAAACGAAGGCGGGCGCGATCGCCTTCGGCCGCCAGTACACGCCTTACCACCTCACGCTGACGTCCGTCGCCGATCCGTTCGGCACGGGCTACGCGGGCACGGCGAAGAACCTCTTCCCCGACAACGGCACCAATGTCCGCACCAGCAACACGATCACGTACACGTCGCCCAAGGTGAACGGCGTGCACGCGGAACTCGCGTACAGCGCCGGCGAGCAGACCGAATTGTCGGCCGGTCGCCAGTTCGGCGGTGCGCTCGACCTGGCCCGTGGCGCCCTGCGCGTGCGCCTCGCCTACAACAGCAAGAACACGGACGTGGCGGCGGCGGGCGTGAACCACGACCTGGGCCGCAACGTGCTCCTCGGTGCCAACTACGACCTCAAATGGATCAAGCTGTATGGCGCATTCGAAGTCGACAAGGGTTATGACAGCGCCACCCTGGGCAACGCGAACAACCCGTACGGCGGGGTGAAACCGACGCCGTCGACGGACGGCCGCGAGATCCTGCTCGGGTTCTCCGCTCCCGTCGGGCCGGGCACGCTGATGTTCTCCACGCAGCACAAGGACGACCGCACGCACTTCGACCAGGACGCCCGCGAGTGGGGCATCGGTTACCTGTACGCGCTGTCCAGGCGCACGGGCCTGTACGCCGCGTACGCACATATCCATAACAAGAACGGCGCCGGCTACACGGTCGCCAACAACACGGAGCCGGGTACGGGCAACACCGGCTTCAACCTGGGCATCCGCCAGACGTTCTGAGTCCGGCGGCCACACCAATCTCTGGAGGGACCATGGAGCACACAACGACCGCCGCCATACCGGCCGCAACCACCAAACTCGCGTCGCGCACGCGCTGGGGCATACTCGCCATCCTGTTCATCGTCACGACGGTCAACTACGCCGACCGCGCGTCGATCTCGATCGCGGGTCCGGAAATCCGCAAGGCCCTGGGCCTGTCGCCCGTCGAGATGGGCTTCGTCTTTTCCGCGTTCGCATGGTCGTACGTGGCGGCGCAGCTGCCCGGCGGCTGGCTGCTCGACCGCTTCGGCTCGAAGATCACCTATTTCTTCAGCATTTTTCTCTGGTCGCTGTTCACGCTGCTGACGGGCGGCGTCGGCTTCCTCACCGGCGCCGCCGCCGTTGGCACGCTGTTCGTGCTGCGTTTCCTCGTCGGCGCGGCCGAGGCGCCTTCGTTCCCCGGCAACAGCCGCATCACGTCGGCGTGGTTCCCCACGCACGAGCGAGGGCTCGCGTCCGCGCTGTTCAACTCCGCGCAGTATTTCGCGACCGTGCTGTTCGCGCCGATCATGGGCTGGCTCGTCCACGCGTTCGGCTGGGAGAGCGTGTTCATCGTGATGGGCGGCCTCGGGATCGCGCTGGCCTTCGTCTGGCTGAAGGTCATCCACGGCCCGAAGGACCACCCGTCCGTCAGCGCCGGCGAACTGAAATACATCGAGGAGGGCGGGGCGCTCGTCGACCTGGATGGCGGCAAACGCGCATCGCAGGCGCCCGCGGTCGACACGCTCGCCTGCGTCAAGGAGCTGCTGTCCAATCGCATGCTGCTGGGCGTGTACATCGGCCAGTACTGCATCAACACGCTGACGTACTTCTTCCTCACGTGGTTCCCCGTCTACCTCGTGCAGGAGCGCCACATGACGATCCTGAAGGCGGGCTTCGTCGCATCGCTACCCGCCATCGCCGGCTTCCTCGGCGGCGTCGTGGGCGGGACGATCTCGGACCGCCTCGCGAAGGCCGGCTTCTCGCTGTCGATGTCGCGCAAGGTGCCGATCGTGTGCGGCATGCTGCTGTCGATGAGCATGATCGCCTGTAACTACATCGACACCGACGCCGTCGTCGTCGCCGTGATGGCGCTGGCCTTCTTCGGCAAGGGCGTCGGCGCGCTGGGCTGGGCCGTCGTCGCGGACACGTCGCCGAAGGAAGCGGGCGGCCTGTCCGGCGCGCTGTTCAACACCTTCGGCAACATCGCCGGCATCACGACGCCCATCGTCATCGGCTACATCCTGCAGGGCACCGGCTCGTTCGCGGGGGCGCTCGTGTATGTCGGCGCCAACGCCGCCGTCGCGATCTTCAGCTATGTGTTCATCGTGGGCGAGATCAAGCGCGTGAAGCTGGTGAAGTCGCTGACAACGGCTTCGTAGGTAGTTTGAATCCGATCGCCGGATTGCTGCGTACAGGAGGGAGCGGGGGAGGCTTTTCTGTCCGCGTGCGGCGG
>NZ_JBKYMO010000252.1:0-8245 GCF_047302915.1 Massilia sp. CT11-108
GGTGGCGGCACCCGTCGAAAAGGGTGCCGGGGTGGCGGCACCCGTCGAAAAGGGTGCCGGGGTGGCGGCACCCGTCGGGCAGGGCGGTCTGGCACAGCCGGCGGCAGCGCCGGCCGGAAAGAAATAACGGGCGGGAGTTCTGGAGGATTTTATGACGACAAGAAAAAAGATTCTCGGGTCACACGTCAAGCGCCTCCTGTCGGGTGTCTCCGACCATGGCCGGCGCCACCTGTCCGAAGTCGAGACCGACCTCGTGCAGACGACGCTGTTGCTGGAGGAAGCCATCGAGAAGCTGACGAGCAGCTTCATGGCGATCCACCACGTGGTCGACTCGCGCCAGGAGGCGATCAACCGCCTGCTGGCGGGCCAGGCGCCGACGGCCGAGGACAGTGCGTGCCTGACGGGCATGTCGGGCGAGATCGCCGGCCACGTGAACGCGGCCGTGACGAGCATGCAGTTCCAGGACATGACGAGCCAGCTGCTGGACCGCACGCTGCGCCGCGTGACCGGCCTGCGCGAGTTCCTGACGACGCTGTCCGAGCATGGCGACGAGATCCTGCCGGAGAGCGACGGCGACGAGATCGTCGAGCGCCTGGGTAAGGTCAGCATGGCGCTGGCGATCCAGTCGCTGGAGCTGCGGAGTATGCTGCGCAAGTCGGTGGAGCAGCGGCATCTCGAAAGCGGCGACGTGGAATTATTTTAATCCATGGGGTCAGAGCCCGAATTTCTCGGGTGGGCTCTGACCCTGTCTGACTAGAACGAGCAGCCGGAATAACGGCAACAGAAAAAACAGCAGGAGCATAAAGATGGCAAAAACTATTCTCGCAGTCGACGATTCCAGTTCCCTGCGCCAGATGGTGGCTTTCAGCCTGAAGGCCGCGGGCTACCAGGTGGTGGAAGCCGTCGACGGACAGGATGGCCTGGAAAAGGCGAAGCTTCAGACCGTCGACCTGGTCCTGACCGACCAGAACATGCCGAAGATGGACGGGCTCACCCTCATCAAGTCGCTGCGCGGCCTGCCGGGCTACCAGAAGACGCCGATCCTCATGCTCACGACCGAGTCGTCCGAAGACATGAAGACGAAAGGCCGCGCGGCCGGCGCCAACGGCTGGCTGGTCAAGCCGTTCGACCCGCAGCGCCTGATCGAGGTGGTCAAGAAAGTCATCGGCTGATCGTTTCACGCCGATCGCACCAGACGGATAATGACATGACCATCGACATCAGCCAGTTTTACAAGGTCTTTTTCGACGAGGCGGAAGAGCTGCTCGCCGAAAAGGAGCGTCTGCTGCTGGCCGTCGATATCGATTCGCCGGACCCGGAAGACCTGAACGCGATCTTCCGCACCGCCCATTCGATCAAGGGCGGGGCATCGACCTTCGGCCTGACCGACATGAGCGAAGTGACGCACGTGCTCGAGTCCCTGCTGGACCGCATCCGCAAGGGCGAGATGGCGCTCACCAGCCAGCACGTGGACGCCTTCCTGGCCGCCAAGGACATCCTCAAGATGCAGCTCGACGGCCACCGCAATGGCGCGGACGTCGACCAGGAAGCGGTCGCCAACGTGCGCATGATGCTGCACGACCTGTCCGAAGGCGTGATCGTGCCGACGCACCAGCCGACCGTGCCGTCGTTCCTGCACGCGGAACAGAAGCAGCAGGTCGCCGAGGGCGCCCACCGCTACAAGATCGAGCTGCCCGACCTCGCCAAGCGCGACGTCGACGCGCTCGTGGACGAACTCGGCCTGCTGGGCCGCGTGTCCGTCGTGCCGCTCGCAGCGGGACGCACGGCGCTGATCATCATGACGCACGAGAGCCTGGACGACATCATCGCCATCTGCTCCTTCGTGCTCGACCCGAACGACCTCAGGATCTTCGAGGCGCCCGCGCTCACCCCCGAGCAGCGCGCCAGCGAAGCGGCGGAACGCGCCCGCATCGAGGACGAGCAGGGCTACGGTTTCTTCGACCCGGCCGATCCGGTGGACGCCACCACGAACGAGCGTTCCGAGGACGAACTCGGCTACGGTTTCTTCCAGCCGATCGAGCAGATCCGCCGCGAAGCGGGCATCGTGGCCGAGGCGCCGCCGCCCGCGCCGGTGCGCCCTGAGCCGGTACGCCCGGAACCGCTCGAAGTGACGGAGGCGGCGGCCGAAAAGAAAGCCGCCAAGAAGACCGCCGAGGGCAGCCACGCACAGGGCTCCGAATCGTCGTCGATCCGCGTGTCGATCGAAAAGGTCGACCAGCTGATCAACCTCGTCGGCGAACTGGTGATCACGCAGGCGATGATCGAGCAGCGCAGCGACGGCCTCGACCCGATGGTGCACCAGCGCCTGCTGGCGTCCGTGTCGCAGTTGACGCGCAATACGCGCGACCTGCAGGAAGCCGTCATGTCGATCCGCATGATGCCGATGGACTTCGTGTTCTCGCGCTTCCCGCGCATGGTGCGCGACCTCGCCGGCAAGCTGGGCAAGAAAGTCGATTTCATCACCAACGGCGCCGCGACGGAACTGGACAAGGGCCTGATCGAACGCATCGTGGACCCGCTCACGCACCTGGTGCGCAACTCGATCGACCACGGCATCGAGCTGCCCGCCGCGCGCGTGGCCGCCGGCAAGTCGGAGTCTGGACGCCTGTTCCTGTCCGCGGCTCACCAGGGCGGCAACATCGTGATCGAAGTCGCCGACGACGGCGGCGGCCTGAATCGCGAACGCATCCTGGCCAAGGCCAGGCAGAACGGCCTGCCGGTGTCGGACAACATGAGCGACGCCGACGTCTGGCAACTGATCTTCGCGCCGGGCTTCTCGACGGCGGAAATCGTCACCGACGTGTCGGGCCGCGGCGTCGGCATGGACGTCGTCAAGCGCAACATCCAGGCGCTGGGCGGTACCATCGACATCCGCTCGGCGCGCGGCTTCGGCACGACGATCCTGATCTCGCTGCCGCTGACGCTCGCGATCCTGGACGGCATGTCGATCCGCAGCGGCGACGAGATCTACATCCTGCCGCTGGGCTTCGTCGTGGAGTCCCTGCAGCCGGCGCGCGCCGACGTCAAGGAGATCCACGGCCAGGGCCGCGTGGTGAAGGTGCGCGGCGAATACCTGCCGCTGATCCCGCTGTACCAGATGTTCAACATCGAGCCGCGCATCACCGACCCGTGCGAAGGCATCCTCGTGATCCTCGAGGCGGAAGGGCGCAAGGCCGCGCTGTTCGTCGACGAACTGGTCGGCCAGCAGCAGGTCGTCGTGAAGAACCTGGAAGCGAACTACCGCAAGGTCGCCGGGATCTCCGGCGCCACCATCCTCGGCGATGGCGGCGTGGCGCTGATCCTGGACGTGGGCGCGCTGCTGCGCTCGTCGCGCCAGTTGTCCGACGAATCCGTCATCTCCTGATTTAACCCTTACTTTTGCTCCGATAAGGAACCGACATGTCCACTCAATCGACGAACAAGCCGAACGATGCCCACGACGGCAACGGCAGCGAATACCTGGCCTTCACCCTCGGCTCCGAGGAATACGGCATCGACATCCTGAAGGTGCAGGAGATCCGCGGCTACGAAGCCGTGACCCGCATCGCCAACGCCCCCGAATTCATCAAGGGCGTGATCAACCTGCGCGGCATCATCATCCCGGTGGTCGACATGCGCATCAAGTTCAACCTGGGCACGCCGACCTACGACCAGTTCACCGTCGTGATCATCCTGAACATCGGCGGCCGCATCATGGGCATGGTCGTGGACAGCGTGTCGGACGTGACCACGCTCACGCCGGACCAGATCAAGCCGGCGCCGGAGATGGGCTCCGCCTTCAATTCCGACTACCTGACCGGGCTCGGTACCGTCGACGAGCGCATGCTCATCCTGATCGACATCGACAAGCTGATGTCGTCCAGCGAGATGGGCCTGATGGACCGGTTGGCGGCATAAGACACACTGCGCGGCGCAAGGAACACACCCGGACCGCACGCGGTCCGCAGAACGACAGCAATCCATAGGTTATAACGTGCCGCCCACCAATACGAACAAACAGGAGACGGGCAAGGAATTCAACTTCACGCGCGCCGACTTCGAGCGCGTGCGGGGCCTGATCTACCAGCGCGCCGGCATCTCCCTGGCCGACAGCAAGCAGGAAATGGTCTACAGCCGTCTCGCGCGCCGCCTGCGCGCCAACGGCATCGCCTCGTTCGCGTCCTACCTCGACGCGCTGGAAGCGGGCCGCATGCCGGCCGAGTGGGAATCGTTCACGAACGCGCTGACGACGAACCTGACGTCGTTCTTCCGCGAGGCGCACCATTTCCCGCTGCTGGCCGAACACGCGCTCAAGGCGCGCGCGAAACACGGCGCACCGCTCACGATCTGGTGCTCGGCCAGTTCCACGGGCGAGGAGCCGTATTCGATCGCGATGACCGTGTGCGAGGCGTTCGATACCTTGAGCCCACCCGTCCAGATCATCGCCACCGACATCGACACGAACGTGCTGGCCACGGCCAGCGCCGGCGTGTATCCGGCCGAGCGCGTCGACAAGATGGAACAGGCGCGCCTGCGCCGCTTTTTCCTGAAAGGCAAGGGCGCCCAGGAAGGCCTCGTGCGCGTGCGCCCGGAACTGCGCCAGCTGATCACGTTCCGGCAATTGAACCTGCTGGCCGACGGCTGGGACGTCAAGGGCCCGTTCGACGCGATCTTCTGCCGCAACGTGATGATCTACTTCGACAAGGCCACGCAGCGCAGGATCCTGTCGCGCTTCGTGCCCCTGATGAAGCCGGACGCGCTCCTGTTCGCCGGCCACTCCGAGAACTTCCTGTACGTGTCCGACTCGCTGCGCCTGCGCGGCAAGACGGTCTACGAATTGAACCAAGGCTGACGCCCATGGAAACGAACAGCCATTTCGCCACCAACGTCTATTACGACCGGACCTTCGACTGCGACGCAGCCAAGATCCTGCCCGGCGAGTACTACTACACGGGCAAGGACATGCTGATCGTGACGGTGCTCGGCTCGTGCGTGTCGGCGTGCATCCGCGACCGCGTAAAGGGCCTGGGCGGCATGAACCACTTCATGCTGCCGGACGGCGGCGACCCGGGCAACCCCGTCTCGGCCTCGATGCGCTACGGCACGTATGCGATGGAAGTGCTGATCAATGACCTGCTCAAGGCCGGCGCCCGGCGCGAGCACCTGGAAGCGAAGGTGTTCGGCGGCGGCGCCGTGCTGCGCGGCTTTTCCGCGATGAACGTGGGCGAGCGCAATGCCGCATTCGTCATTCAGTTTCTCAAGACGGAACGGATTCCCGTGCTGGCCGAGGACCTGAACGACATCTACCCGCGCAAGGTGTATTTCTTCCCGCGCACGGGCAAGGTGCTCGTCAAGAAACTGATGCAGACCCATAACGACACGCTGGCGAAGCGCGAGCTCGATTACGCCAGCCGCCTCAAGGTCACGCCCGTCTCCGGCGCCGTCGACCTGTTCTGAAGAGAAAGGCAAAACCAATGACAAAGATCAAAGTGGTGATCGTGGACGATTCCGCGCTGATCCGCAGCGTGATGACCGAGATCGTCAATTCGCAGCCCGACATGGAAGTGGTCGGCGTCGCGCCCGATCCGCTCGTCGCCCGCGACCTGATCAAGCGCACGAACCCGGACGTGCTCACCCTGGACGTCGAGATGCCGAAGATGGACGGCCTCGACTTCCTCGAAAAACTCATGCGCCTGCGCCCGATGCCCGTGCTGATGGTGTCGTCGCTGACGGAGCGCGGCTCCGAGATCACGATGCGCGCGCTGGAACTGGGCGCCGTCGATTTCGTGACGAAACCCAAGATCTCGATCCAGAGCGGCATGCGCGAATACACGGAACTGATCGCGGACAAGATCCGCGGCGCGTCGCGTGCCCGCATCAAGCCGCGCACCCTGCATGCGGCCACGGCCGGCGCCACGACCCCGCTGCCGCAACTGCGCAGCCCGCTGACGTCGTCGGAAAAGCTGATCATCATCGGCGCCTCGACGGGCGGCACGGAGGCGATCCGCGAATTCCTCATGCAGATGCCGTCGGACTGCCCCGGCATCCTGATCGCCCAGCACATGCCGGAAGGCTTTACCACGTCGTTCGCGCGCCGCCTCGATTCGCTGTGCAAGATCAGCGTCGTCGAGTCCGCCGGCAACGAGCGTGTACTGCCGGGCCACGCCTACATCGCGCCGGGCCACTCCCACTTGCTGTTGACTCGATCTGGCGCCAACTACATGACGAAGATCGAGCAGTCCGAGCCCGTGAACCGCCACCGTCCGTCCGTGGACGTCCTGTTCCGCTCGGCGGCGCAGGCGGCCGGCAAGAATGCCGTCGGCGTGATCCTGACGGGCATGGGAAAAGACGGCGCACAGGGTATGCTGGAGATGAAGAACGCGGGCGCCTACAATTTCGCCCAGGATGAAGCGTCGTGCGTCGTGTTCGGCATGCCGCGCGAAGCGATCGCCATCGGCGCCGCCCACGAGGTGGCCGCCCTGAGCGCATTGCCGGGCCTCGTGCTTGGCCATCTGGCAACGCATGGAGGCCGGGCGTTGCGCGTTTGATCCGCGTACGGTGCATTCACTGCGGTTTTATCGCCGTAGAGCAACAAAACTGCTATGCTTTAGCCTGTATTCGCAGTGCCGAACCTACCAACCTATACTAGGGGCTTCGTAGTCCTCGAAGCCCATCATCAGAGTTAAGAAACAACGGAGTATTTCATGGCTGATCCTAAGATGCGTTTCCTGGTTGTTGACGATTTTTCGACGATGCGACGCATCGTCAAAAATCTGCTGAAAGAACTGGGTTACGGCAATGTCGACGAGGCGGAAGACGGTGTCCAGGCACTGGCCAAGCTGCGCAGCGAACAGTTCGATTTCGTCGTGTCCGACTGGAACATGCCGAACATGGACGGCCTGACGATGCTGCAGAACATTCGTGCCGATCCCGCGCTGGCCAAGCTGCCGGTGCTGATGGTGACCGCCGAAGCCAAGAAGGAAAACATCATCGCGGCGGCGCAAGCCGGCGCCAACGGCTACGTCGTGAAGCCGTTCACCGCGGCCACGCTGGACGAAAAGCTGAACAAGATTTTCGAAAAGATGGAAAAGGCCGCGTAAATGAGCCAGCACATCGCCGACTCGACTTCGCCCGACGAGGTTCTGAGCCGGATCGGGTACATGACCCGCGCATTGCACGAAAGCCTGCGCGGGCTGGGCCTGGACAAGCTGATCGAAAAGGCGGCCAGCGACATCCCCGATGCGCGCGACCGCCTCGATTACGTGGTCCGGCTGTCCGAGCAATCGGCCAAGCGCGTGCTCGACGCGACCGATGCCGCCAATCCGCTGCAGGACGGCATCGACGACCGTGCCGCCGAACTCGGCCGTTCGTGGCAGGCGCTGCTGGCTGCCCCGGGCGCCGACGGCGACTGGCGTGCGCTGGCCGAGCGCACCGTCGCCAGCCTGGCCGAATCGCGCGAAGCGGCCAGCGCCACGAAGGCGCATTTGATGGACATCATGATGGCCCAGGACTTCCAGGACCTGACCGGCCAGGTGATCTCGCGTATCACGGGCATCGCCCAGAACCTGGAAAAGCAGCTGGTGCAGGTGCTCGTCGATTTCGCCCCGAGCGAGATCAAGCGCGAGCTCGACAATGGCTTGCTGAACGGTCCGCAGATCAACCCGGAAGGCAGTAGCGACGTCGTGGCCGACCAGGGCCAGGTCGACGACTTGCTGGACAGCCTGGGCTTCTGATCCCGACGCGGCGGCATCAAGCCGCCGTTTTTTGTTCCACCCGGCGATCGTTACAAGACATGCACCAGACTCACTTCATCGTCCGTGAACCCCTGCTCGACCCGAAGCAACGCGTGATCGGGTACGAGCTCTGCTGGCAACAGCGCGCTGGCCAGCCACTCGGCGACGCCGACCTCGAACGCCTCGTCGCCTTCGTCGCCGACCACGTGGTCGACGAGGAGCAGGGCTGGCTCCTGCGCGACAAGATCCTGTTCCTCGACGCCGTGCCCGCGATGCTGTCGCTGGATGCGCTGCACGCGCTGCCCCCGGAACGCACCGTGCTCTCGCTGCCTGTACGCGATCTCGCGAACCCCGATACCCGTGCGGCCGTGCAGGCGCTGCGCGCGGGCGGCGTCGGCATCTCGATCCGCGGCGCCGACCTGGCCCTGCTGGGCAAGAACCTGTCTCCCTTCGCGTCCTATGCCGAAGTGCGCTTCACCGGCGCCGACGTGGCCGCCCAGGCGCGCGCGTAC
>NZ_JBKYMO010000253.1:0-8218 GCF_047302915.1 Massilia sp. CT11-108
CGCCGAGACGGCGCCCCGCCGCCTGCGCGCCGCCCGCCAGCGCCTGCTGCCACAGGAAGGCGCCGACGTCGCGCTCCTCGCCATGGACGGCGATATTGCGGCGCAGGTAGCAGAGCCGCTGGCCGTATTCGAGCCACCGCAGTTCTTCCACGGGACTTTGCGACACGTGGCTGTCGCTGCCGATGCCGAAGCGCCCGCCGGCCGCGATGTAGGGAGACAACGGGAACAGGCCGTCGCCCAGGTTCGCTTCCGTCGTCGGGCACAGGCCCGCCACGGCGCCGCTGGCCGCGATGCGGTCCCGTTCTCCGTCCGACAGATGCGTCGCGTGCACGAGGCACCAGCGCGCGTCGACGTCCACCTGCTCCATCAGGTAATCCACCGGGCGCATGCCGGTCGCCTCCACGCACTGCGCCACTTCGAGCTGCTGCTCGGCGATGTGGATGTGCAGCGGCCGGCCTGCCGGCAGCGCCTGCGCCAGTTCGCGCAGCTGGCTGGCCGATACGGCGCGCAGCGAATGCGGCGCCGCGCCCACTTCCAGCTGCGGCCCGCGCAAGGGTTCCAGCGCTTCGACGATGCGCAGCACCTGCGCGGGATCCGTGCGGAAGCGTTCCTGGTCCTGGCGCAACGGCGTGTCGTTGAAGCCCGCGTACGCGTACATCACGGGCAGCAGGGTCACGCCGATGCCGGCTTCGCGCGCGGCCTGGGCGATGCGCTGCGCCGTCTCGGCCGGATGGCCATACAGATGGCCGCCCGGCGCGCGCTGCACGTAATGAAATTCGCAGACCGCCGTGTAGCCGTGGCGCAGGCATTCCGCATACAGCTGCGCGGCCACCGCTTCCATCTGCTCCGGTGTGATGCGGTTGGCGACGCGGTACATCAGGTCGCGCCACGTCCAGAAGCTGTCAGGACGACTTCCCGCCCGTTCGGTCAATCCGCCGATGGCGCGCTGGAACGCGTGCGAATGCAGGTTGATCATGCCGGGCAGGACATAATCGGCGCGCGCCACGCCGAGCGGCGGCGACGCCTCCGGCGCGACATTCGTCAGGTCGCCGCGCACGTCCCATTCGAGCAGCACGTCCCGCTCCCAGCCGCCGGCCAGCAGCGCGTGGCGCGCGAATAAAGCGTTCACGCGTGCCCCCCTGCCCTCGCCCACCCGACTGCCGATTCCAGCAGCTCGTGCAACAGAGGCTGCACCTTGCCGGCGGCGTCGGGTTGATAGGCGAACGGCGGCGCCTCGTCCATGTACAGGCACTGGCACATTTCGAGCTGGATCGCATGCACGCCGGCGGCCGGATCACCGTAGAAGCGCGTGATGTGGCCGCCCTTGAAGCGGCCGTTGAAGACGAAGGTAAACAGGTCCTGGGAGCCGGCCACGCGCATCATCTCGCCCTGCAGCTGCAGCGAGCATGACCGGCCGTCGGCCGTGCCGAAGTTCAGGTCGGGCAGGCGGCCGTCGAAGAAGCGCGGCACGACGGACGCGATCGAATGCGCATCCCACAGCACCACCTGCCCGTGCAGCGCGAGCAGGCGGTCGAGTTCCGCGCGCAGTTGCTGGTGGTATGGGCGCCAGTACAGGTCAAGGCGGCGCTCGATTTCGTCGGCGTCCGGTTCGCGGCCGTCCTGGTATAACCGTTCGCGGGCGAACGTGTCGACGGGGCACAGGCGCGTCGTATCCTGGCCCGGGTACAGATTCGTGTCCTCGGGCGGCCGGTTCAGGTCGATGACATAGCGCGACCAGCGCGCGGACAACGTGGAGGCACCGATGCTGTCCGCGAAGGCGTACAGGTCGGGCAGGTGCCAGTCCGTGTCGGCCCGCACCAGCGCGCACGGCGCCATGTTCGCGGCGATGTCGTCGGGAATGTCGGTGCCCGCGTGTGGCATCGACAGCAGCAGCGGCACGGAACCCGGCTTGAACCTGAAATCCATCGTGACTCCCTGATCAGTGCAGTGCGGCGAACAAGTCCTTGCACGCGGCCGACAGTTCGCCTTCCATCACCATCCGGCGCGCCGCCTCGATGTCCGGCGCGAAGAACCGGTCTTCGTCGAACGCTGGCACGTGCTCGCGCAATTTTGCGTGGACATGTTCCAAGTGGCTGGAGCTCGTCAGCGGGCGGTGGAATTCGATCCCCTGCGCCGCCGCCAGCAGCTCGATGCCGACGATGACACCCGTATTGTGCGCCATCTGGCCGAGACGGCGCGCCGCGAATGTCGCCATGCTGACGTGGTCTTCCTGGTTGGCGGACGTGGGCAGGCTGTCGACGCTGGCCGGATGCGCCAGCGACTTGTTTTCCGACGCCAGCGCGGCCGCCGTCACGTGCGCGATCATGAAGCCGGAATTGACGCCCGGCTCGCGCACAAGGAACGGCGGCAGGCCGGACAGCGTCGAATCGATCAGCAGCGCGATGCGGCGCTCGGCCAGCGCGCCGATTTCGGCGATGGCCAGCGCCAGCGTGTCGGCCGCGAATGCGACGGGTTCCGCATGAAAATTCCCACCGGAAATGACTTCGCCGGAGTCCGGGAACACGAGCGGGTTGTCCGTGACGGCATTGGATTCGATGAGGAGTGTCCGGCCGGCCTGGGCGATGAGGTCCATCACGGCGCCCATCACCTGCGGCTGGCAGCGCAGGCTGTACGGGTCCTGCACGCGCTCGTCGCCGACGAGGTGCGACGCGCGGATCGCGCTGCCCGCCACCAGCTGGCGATAAATCTTCGCCGCCGCGATCTGGCCCGGCTGGCCGCGCACTTCATGCACGCGCGGGTCGAACGGGGCGTCGCTGCCGCGCGCGGCATCCAGAGACAGCGCGCCGGACACCATCGCCGCCTCCAGCAGGCGTTCGGCGAGGAACAGGCCGTTCAACGCGAGCGCCGTCGACACTTGCGTGCCGTTGATCAGCGCGAGGCCTTCCTTCGCCGCCAGCACGACCGGTTCGATACCGGCCGCGGCCAGCGCGGCGCGCGCCTCCATCAATTCGCCGCGCATGCGCACCTGGCCGACGCCCAGCATCGCGAGCGTCATGTGCGCCAGCGGCGCGAGGTCGCCGGACGCGCCGACGGACCCCTGCGACGGGATCGCGGGCATGATGCCGGCGTTGTACAGGGCGATCAGCGTGTCGACGATCAGCGGCCGCACGCCGGAATAACCGCGCGCCAGGCTGCCGATCTTGGTCAGCAGGATCAAGCGCACCACGTTGTCCGGCAGGAGTTCTCCGGTGCCGACGGCATGCGACAGGATCAGATTCTGCTGCAGCTGTTCGAGCTGGGCCTGCGGGATGTGGCGCTTGGCCAGGATGCCGAAGCCGGTGTTGATGCCGTAGGCCGGATCGCCCTTGGCGACGATGGCCTGCACGGTGGCGGCCGACGTCTCGATGGCGGCATATGCGGCCGGCGCAAGCGTGAGCGGGCCGTGCGCGCCCCAGACGGCGCGCAGGTCGTTCAGGGACAAGGCGCCCGGATTCAGGGTCAGTTCGTGGTGGTCTTGAGTCATGGTGGTTCGATTCCGTCTTACTTGATCATCGGGAGGCGCAGGCCGAAGCGCTTGGCCGTCTCGATCGCGAGTTCGTAGCCGGCATCCGCATGGCGCATCACGCCGGACGCGCAATCGTTGACGAGGACGCGGGCCAGGCGTTTATCCGCGGCCTCCGTGCCGTCCGCCACGATGACGACGCCCGCATGCTGCGAATACCCCATGCCGACGCCGCCGCCGTGGTGCAGCGACACCCACGTCGCGCCGCCGGCCGTGTTCAGCATGGCGTTCAGCAGGGGCCAGTCGGAGACGGCGTCGGTGCCGTCGCGCATCGCTTCCGTCTCGCGGTTCGGGCTCGCGACGGAACCGGTGTCCAGGTGGTCGCGTCCGATCACGACCGGCGCTTTCAATTCTCCCGTGCGGACCATCTCGTTGAACGCGAGGCCGGCCAGGTGACGCTCGCCGAGGCCCAGCCAGCAGATGCGCGCCGGCAGGCCCTGGAACGCGATGCGGTCGCGCGCCATGTCGAGCCAGCGGTGCACGCGCGTGTGCTGCGGGAACAACTCCTTGATCTTCGCGTCGGTTTTATAAATGTCTTCCGGGTCGCCGGACAGCGCCACCCAGCGGAACGGACCGCGGCCCTCGCAGAACTGCGGGCGGATGTACGCGGGCACGAAGCCGGGGAAGTCGAACGCGTTTTTCACGCCCTGGTCGAACGCGACCTGGCGGATGTTGTTGCCGTAGTCGACGGCGTACGATCCCATCGCCTTGAAGTCGAGGATCGCCCGCACGTGCACGGCGCAGGATTCGGCCGCCGCCTGCTTCAGGGCCGCGTGCTGCGCCGGATCGCGCTGGGCCGCGAGCCACTGCTCGACGGTCCAGCCGCGCGGCAGGTAGCCGTGGATCAGGTCGTGGGCGGACGTCTGGTCCGTCACCAGGTCCGGCACGAGGCCGCCCTCTTTGGCCCGGCGCACGAGTTCCGGCAGCACGTCCGCGGCGTTGCCCAGCAGGCCGATGGAAACGGCCTCCTTGCGCGCCTTGTGGTCGCGGATCATGGCCAGCGCGTCGTCGATGTCCTTCGCCTGCCTGTCGAGGTAGCGGGTGCGCAGGCGGAAATCGATGCTGCTCTGCTGGCACTCCACGTTCAGCGACACGGCGCCGGCGAACGTCGCGGCCAGCGGCTGCGCGCCGCCCATGCCGCCCAGGCCCGCGGTCAGGATCCAGCGCCCGGACATATCGCCGCCGAAGTGCTGGCGGCCCGCCTCGGCGAACGTCTCGTACGTGCCCTGCACGATGCCCTGGGTGCCGATGTAGATCCAGCTGCCGGCCGTCATCTGGCCGTACATGAACAGGCCTTTGCGATCGAGCTCGTTGAAATGCTCCCACGTCGCCCATTTCGGCACGAGGTTCGAGTTCGCGAGCAGCACGCGCGGGGCGTCGGGATGCGTCTGGAACACGCCGACCGGCTTGCCGGACTGGATCAGCAGCGTCTGGTCGTCGTCGAGATCGCGCAGCGACGCGAGGATCTGGTCGAAGCAGGCCCAGTCGCGCGCCGCGCGGCCGATGCCGCCGTAGACGACGAGGCCTTGCGGGTTTTCCGCCACCTCGGCATCCAGGTTGTTCTGCAACATGCGATAGGCCGCCTCGGTCAGCCAGCTTTTACATGTGAGCTCGCTGCCGCGCGGGGCGCGGATGACGCGGGTGGGATCGAAACGCGGATCTCCGCTGGGAGAGGCTGTGGTCATGACGGACTCCTCGACATAAGTTTTCCAGGAAGTCTAAGTTGTCTATACAACCTCGTCAAGGGCGATAGCTGAGGTTCGGACGGTAGCGCAGCAATTCGTTATCGACCCGGTCGACGAGGCCGGACAAAGTGTACGGCGTCCCCAGCGTTGCAGCCGCACCGAACGACGCCACGGCGCGCATCAGCACGTAGGCCGGGGCCTCGCCGCCGGCCTGCAGCCTGTACCACGTCTGGCGCGCCGTGCCGCGCGCGCGCGCCACCGCCTGCTCGAACGCCGCCTCCTGGCCGGGACGGATGTGGTAAGTCGTCAGGCTCAGGAACGGCGACGCGTCCGGCAGCGGCTCGCCCGCACTCATCGCGTCCATGCGCTGGTAGATGCCGTGGCTGACGAAGTCGGCGTATGGCACCACGTTCACGTTGTTGTCGGCGGCGTCGGCCGCGGGCTGCACGGCCGCGTCGAAGTCGGCGGCCGCGTGGCCGAACGTGCCGTCCATGAAGCGGTTGATGCGGTTGCCCAGCACGAAGGTCCAGCCGTACCACGTCCACGGGTCCTGCACGCCCTTGTGCCATTGCAGGTGGCGCTCGTAGCCCTTTTCAAACGCCTCGGCCTGGCCAGGCTTGGGGACGATGACGACCATGCGGGCATAAGACTGCGCCCAGGCCGGGGAAACGGCCACGAATGCGAGAGCGGCGACGAGAGCTTTCATCATGGTTTGCGATATACCTGTTGGCCGCCGACCCACGTCTCGAGGACGCCGATCTTGTGGATGTCGTACGGGGAGATTTTGAAAAGGTCGCGGTCGATGACGATGAAGTCCGCGTACTTGCCCGCTTCGAGGGAGCCCTGCGTTTTTTCCTGGTGGCCCGCGTAGGCCGCGTCGAGCGTGAAGCAGCGGAAGGCTTCTTTCAGCGACATCTCCTGCTCGGGATACCAGCCGGCGATCGGATTGCCGCTCGCGTCCTGGCGCGTGACGGCCGCGTGGATGCCGAAGAACGGGTTCGGCGCCTCGACCGGGAAATCCGAACCGCACGCGATGCGCGAACCCTGCGCGAGGAACGTGCGCCACGCGTACGCGCCCTTGATGCGCTCGGGGCCGATGCGCTGCTCGGCCATGTTCTTGTCGGACGTCGCGTGCGTCGGCTGCATCGACGGAATGATGCCGATGCTCTTGAAGCGCGGGATGTCGGCCGGGGTCACGACCTGGGCATGCTCGATGCGGTGGCGCAGCGCCTGGCCGCGGTTGGCGGGGATCTCCTTCGCGAAGATGTCGAGGATCTGGCGGTTGCCGGCATCGCCGATCGCGTGCACGTTGACCTGGTAGCCCTTCTTCATGGCCTTGGCGATCATCGCGTCGATCTCGCCGTTCGAATGGAACAGCAGGCCGTGCGAATGCGGATCGTCCGTGTACGGCGCCAGCAGCGCCGCGCCGCGGCTGCCCAGCGCGCCGTCGGCGTACAGTTTCACGGCACGCAGCGCGTACATGTCGTGGCCGTACGTGTCCAGCGGGCCGTTTCGCGCCAGCCGGTCGAAGTCGGCGCCGGTGCCTTTGATCATCCCGTAGATGCGCGCCGTCAGCTTGCCGTGGTCCGCGTAATCGCGGTACAGCCGGTCCTCGGCGATGCCGATCCCCGCGTCGTGCGCGCTCGTGAGGCCGACGCTGGCCATCGTGCCCAGCGCGCGGTCGAGCATCGCGCGCGCTTCCTGTTCCGTCGGTTGCGGCAGCACCTTCTGGATCATCGCCTGCGCCGCATCGACCAGCACGCCCGTCGCATGGCCGGCGGCGTCGCGCACGATCTTGCCGCCGACGGGGTCCGGCGTCTGGTCCGTGATGCCGGCCAGCGCCAGCGCGCGGCCATTGGCCCAGCCGGCGTGGCCGTCGACGCGTTCCAGCCACACGGGCCGGTCGGCCACGACGCCATCGAGTTCCTGTGCGGTCGGGAAGCGACCCAGCTTCCAGTTCTCCTGATTCCAGCCGCGCCCGCGCACCCACGCGGCCTTGGCGTCGGCACGCGCGTAGTCGCCGATGGCGGCCAGCGCCTGCGGCAGCGACGTCGTGGCCGACAGGTCGAGCTGCGTCAGCATCTCGCCCAGGCCGAACACGTGGCCGTGCGCATCGATGAGGCCCGGCAGCACGGTGCGGCCGGCCATGTCGACGTGCTTCGCCTGCGGAGCCTTCGCGGCGACATCGGCGGCAGTGCCGACGGCGAGGATGCGGCCGGCGTCATCGAACGCGAGCGACGCGAACTGGACGACGTCGCCCTTCGCGTTCAGCGTGTAGCCGTTGGCGTTGTCGATGACGGTGGTGGCGTGGGCCGTGGCGGTGGCGAGGGCCAGGGCGATCAGGGTGTGCCTGAGTTGCTTGTGGCGGGGGCGCATCGGGGTCTCCGTTGTCGTTGTGGATGAACCGGGGTACGGCTCAATAGCAAGAAACAGAGTGTATAGAAATTTACATTGTGGTCAATCGCGGGCCTGTGGTTCGATCGCAAGAACCGGAGGGTGCGGCGTTTTACGCGGTGGTCCAATCGTGTTTTTTCACCGGAGATAACGATGCTCACCCTGTACGATTACCTGCCCTCGCAGAACGCCTGGAAAGTCCGCCTGCTGCTGAACCATCTCGACATCCCCTATCGCACGGAGATCGTGCGCATCTTCGAAGGCGAAGGCCAGCGCCCCGACTTCCTCGCGCTGAATCCGACCGGCGCCGTGCCCGCGCTGCGCCTGTCCGACGGCCGCACGCTGGCCGAGTCGAACGCCATCCTGACGTACCTGGCGCACGGCACGCCGTACCTGCCTTCCGATCCGTTCGGCGGGGCGAAGGTGCAGCAATGGCTGTCGTTCGAACAGGACCACGTGGCGTCGATCGCGACGCTGCGCCACTGGACGCTGACGGGCAAGCTGGCGCGGCGCGCGCCGGCGCCCGCGGCCGCGCGGCGGCGGGCGCGGGGGGCCCGCCCGCCCCGCCCCCCCCCCCCCCCCCCCCCCCCCCCCCCCCCCCCCCCCCCCCCCGGCC
>NZ_JBKYMO010000254.1:0-8217 GCF_047302915.1 Massilia sp. CT11-108
ATGTCGAACCGCCCCGTGCTGGCGCTCGCGCGGCCGCGCGCGAACTCGGCGTCGGCGGCGCCAGAGTCCCCGCGCAGGAAATCGTCCGTGTAACCGTCCAGGGAACTCTTCGCATCGCCTTCCCAGGCGGGCGGCTGCGGCTTGCTGGCGCAGCCGGACAGGACGACGAGCGCGGCAGCGATAAGAGGCTTGGTCATCATGGCAGCTTGATCTCCGTGTCCTGCTTGAACGGCCATTTGCGGTTGATCTCGTCGACGAGGCGGTTCACCTTGCGCAGGCTCGCATCGACCTCGCCGCGCAGCCGGCCCAGGTCGTCGGTGGCCGTGTGCGCGTTCTTCGCGACGGCCTGCGCCTCGGCCAGCACGCCGTCGGCCTTTTGGAGTGTCCCGCGCGCGTCGGCCAGCAGGCCGTTCAATTCGCGGATCGCACCTTGCGCATCGTCCATCACGCCCTTCTTGCCGAACACGCGCTGGTCGGTCTTCGCGAGCAGCGCGTCCACGCGGTGCAGGGTCTGCAGCAGCTTTTCCGCCTCCGCGTCGCCGCCCAGCGCCGTGCCCAGCACGCCGTAGCGGCCGGACAGGCGGCCGGACAGCGCATCGACGTTGGCCAGCGTGTTGCCGATGTGGGAATCGGCGCGCGTCATCGTCTCGAGGTTTTCCAGCAAGGTACGCGCCGTCGCCATCAGGCGCGGGATCTCGGCCGCCGCGTCGCCCCGCAGCACGGGCCGCTGGGCGTGGTCCGGCAGCGGCGGATCCGTCAGCACGCCGCTGTACGCGCGCAGCCGCGTCTCGCCGACGACGCTGCTCTCGAGCGTGAACACGCTCGTCGTGCGCAGCCATTTCGCATCGTTCTGCGCGATGTCGACGAGGATGTTGACCTTGCCGTCCTTGCCCAGCTCCACCTGGCGCACGCGCCCGATGGGGAAGCCGGCGAACGTCATGTCCATGCCCGGGATGACGCCCGAGGAATCGTCGGCGACGAGCACCAGTTCCTGCGTCTTCTCGAACACGCCGCGGGCATACATCACGTACAGGAAGAACGCCACGATCAGCGCGCCGATCAGCACGAGCAGGAACAGCGCCTTCGCTTCCACGTGTTTCGGTTCGTCGGGAGGGGTGTCTTTGTCGCTCATCGTTTGAATGTCGTTAGATGTATTTGACGGCCAGCGAACTGGCCTCGATCAGCAGCAGCACGAACAGCAGCCGCAGCGCGCCCGGCTGCACGTTCGTGTGCAAGCGGCGCGGACGGCGCAGCAGTTCCAGGATGGCGGCGCTCGGGATCACCGCCACCGCGAGCCCGAACAGCACCGTCTTGAACACGAAGCCGAGCGTCACCGTCGGGTCGAACACGCGGCCCACCGTGCGCGTGTAGTCCGGCAGGCCCCATGGCGACAGGCCGTACACGTTCAGGTACGCCAGCACGAGCACGATGACGCTGCTGACCATCGCGAGGCTCAGCACGGAAAACGCGTTGGCGATCACCTGCGGCACGAGGTCGCGGCGCAGGCGACGCAACGTCTCGGCCGTCGCTTCGCCGGCGGGCACGCCGCTGCGCGCGAGGCCCATGGCACCGGCATCGAAGGCCATGCCGGCCCGCAGCGCGGCGAACATCGCGGCCGACAGCGGCAGCAGTTCCAGCACGAGCACGCGCACGACCATTTCCAGCGCATAGCGCGACAGGCCGTAGCTCTGCGCCGTGACGAGCACGATGCGGATGATGACGAGGCTGACGAGCGCCGTCAGCACGGTGAACCAGGGCAGCACCTGCCAGGTGCTCGCGTAGATGTAGCGCGACGTGGCGAGGCGGTTGGCGCGGTGGTAAGTGGACGGCGTCAGCGCCATCACGAGCGCCACGGCGCCCAGGTGCAGCATCGACCACCAGCTGGCGACGTAGCGCGCGGCCAGGTGGCCCCAGAGGCGCGGCTTGACGTACAGGAGGGAGGTGATGGGCACCTATGTCCTCCGGGCTTCCTGGACACCCTTCACCTCGGCGATCGCCGCAAGCGCCTTCTGCAGCTGCCCGGTCGAGCTGATCTCCGCCGTGAACACCATCTTCGCGGTCCCCTTGCTGCTCTGCGTGTTCACGCCGATCACGTTGATCTTCGAGATCGCGAGCACTTCCGAGATGTCGCGGAGCAGGCCCTGGCGGTCGGCCGCGAGGATGAAGATATCGACCGGGAACACGGTCTCCAGGCCCGTCGTGCCCCATTCCGTCTCGAGCACGCGTTCCGGATTGCGCGCGGCCATCTCGGCGAAGTTCTTGCAGCTCGCGCGGTGGATCGACACGCCCTTGCCGCGCGTGACGAAGCCCATGATCGGGTCCGGCGGCGCCGGCTTGCAGCAGCGCGCCAGCTGCGTCATGAGGCCTTCCGTGCCGACGACCAGCACGCCCGACTTGGCGCCCTGCTCCACGCTCGACGCGCGGCTCTTGTTGACGACGGCTTCGTCCGGCATCGGGGCCGCCGGCGCCGCGTCGTGCAGTGCGGCTTCCACGTGGCGCAGGCTGAATTTCTCCTTGCCCACCGCGATGAACAAATCGTCGACCTTGGCGAAGCCCAGCTTGTGCGCCAGCGTATCCAGGTTGACCGCGGTCTTGCCTTCGCGCTGCAGCGACTTTTCGACGAGCGCGCGGCCGTGGGCCAGCGTCTCCGCCAGTTCCAGCGCGTGGAACCAGGCGCGGATCTTCGAGCGCGTGCGGCTGCTGACCGTGTAGCCGGGGCTGAGCCAGTCGCGCGACGGCCCCTGGCTGCCGGCCGGCCCCTTCGCGGTGATGATCTCGCACGTCTGGCCGTTTTTCAGCGGCGTATTCAGCGGCACCATCACGTTGTCGATCTTGGCGCCGCGGCAGCGGTTGCCCACCTCGCTGTGCAGGTGGTAGGCGAAGTCGATCGGCGTCGCGCCCACCGGCAGCTCGAGCACGCGCGCCTGCGGCGTCAGCA
Organism: Massilia sp. CT11-108; assembly: GCF_047302915.1. Taxonomy (NCBI): domain Bacteria; kingdom Pseudomonadati; phylum Pseudomonadota; class Betaproteobacteria; order Burkholderiales; family Oxalobacteraceae; genus Massilia; species Massilia sp. CT11-108. The sequence continues at coordinate 2,939 of NZ_JBKYMO010000254.1, forward strand.
CGAAGATGCGGTCGTCGAGGGTCGTCGATTTCAGCTTCTCGACCCACTCGCGCTGCAGCTCTTCCTGTCCCGTGACGGCGCTCGCGACTTCCGTCTTCCACGCCAGCAGCTGGCGCAGCCACGCGATCTTCTCGTCGTATTCCTGGCTCTTGAAATTCGAGCCGCCTTCTTCCTTGTAGCGCCAGTGCGCCGCGACGCCGTACTCGGCGAAGTTGTGCATCTCCTGCGTGCGGATCTGCACTTCCAGCGGGCGCCCGTCCTCCGCGGTGACGACCGTGTGCAGCGACTGGTAGCCGTTCGCCTTCGGGCGCGAGATGTAGTCGTCGAATTCCTTCGGGATCGGCGTCCAGATGTTGTGGACGACGCCCAGCACCGTGTAGCAGGTCTTGATGTCGCCGACGATCACGCGGAACGCGCGCACGTCGTACAGCTCGGAGAAATCGAGCTCCTTGCCGCGCATCTTCTTCCAGATGCTGTAGATGTGCTTCGGGCGGCCGAACACTTCGGCCTCGATGCCGGCGGCCGCGAGTTCCTTCTGCAGGCGCTCGATCGACGACGCCACGAAGCTCTCGCGCAGCATGCGCTTCTCTTCGAGCATCTTGGCGATGCGTTTATAGGTGTCCGGCTCCATCATCCGGAACGACAGGTCTTCCAGTTCCCACTTCAGCTGGAAGATGCCGAGCCGGTTGGCGAGCGGTGCGTACAGGTCGAGCACCTCGCGGCCGTAGTTGCGCGTGACGTCGTCGAAGCGCTTGTGCTCCGCGAAGTAGCGCAGCGTGGTCACGCACGAGGCGAGGCGGATCAGCACGACGCGCATGTCGCTGGCCATCGCCAGCAGCATCTTGCGCAGGGTTTCGACCTGCGCCATGGCCTCCTGGGCCGCATTCTTGCCGCGCCCGACGGGGGCCTGGGCCGCCGTCAGGTCGCGCAGGCGGATCAGCTGGTGCACGCCGCGCACCATGTCCGCCACTTCCTTGCCGAAGCGCTCCTCGAGCGCCTCGGCCACGCCCGGGTCCACGATCGCCAGCTCGAACAGCAGGCCGGCGATGCGGGTCTCGGCATCGCTGCGCAACAACGCCAGCGTGCCGGCCACGCCCAGCGAGAACTCGAACGCGCTCTGGCCGGTGCCGGCCGTGCGTTCGACATAGCGCTCGGCCGCGAAGTCGAGCGCGCCCTTTACGCGCGCGCAGTCGTCGGGGCCGAGGCCATGGACCAGCTGGGAGGTGGCGTCGCCGAGCGCGACAATCGATACCATCGCGTGTGCTTACGCCTGGGCGGCCACGACGACGATTTCGACCAGGCCGGCCGGATCGGCCAGCTTGGCTTCGACGGTGGCGCGCGGCGGCGTCTGGCCCGGCACGACCCACGCTTCCCACACGGTGTTCATGGCCGGGAAGTTGGCCATGTCGGTGATGTAGATCTGGGTCGAGATGATGCGGCTCTTGTCGCTGCCGGCTTCCGCCAGCAGGCGGTCGATGTGACCCAGCACTTCGCGCGTCTGGCCGAGGATGTCCTGCGTCGTGTCGCTGGCGACCTGGCCGGCCAGGTACACCGTGCCATTGTGGATGGCGACTTCGGACAGTCGTTTGCCTACGTGCAGTCGTTTGATTTCCATGCTTTTCTCTAGTAATAAAACCAGGCCTTGCGGCCGTTTCGCCCGGCCGTGGAGCCGAACACCTCCGGCTTGCTCAGCCGGTCAAAAATTCCCGTGCGATCGCGATCTGCTCCGGCTGCAGGAACGTGGGCGCATGGCCCACGCCCGCGATCTCCGCCAGGCGCGGTTTCGGTCCGCGCCGCGTCATCTCTTCCGCCGTCGCGCGCGCCAGCAGGTCGGAGTGCTCGCCCCGCACGAGCAGCGTGGGGCAGCGGATCGCGTCGTACGCGGCCCACAGCTGCGCCTCGTCCTGCGCCACCTTCTGCGGCGTCATGGCCTTGAACGGCTGCGCGAGCCCGAGGTCGTAGTGCAGCGCCCATTGCCCGTCCGGCTGCTGCACGAGCACGTCGCGCGCCAGCTTGTCCCACTGGGCGTCGCTGTGCGGCCCGAACGGCGTCGACACCGTCCGCACGTACGCGGCCCCTTCCGCGAAGGTCGCGAAGCGGATGGCCTGGCCGATGTAGTCGCCGATGCGCGCCAGCGCCACCGGGTCCAGCACGGGCCCGATGTCGTTCAGCACCATGCGGCGGACCGGGCTGCCCGGCAGCGACGCGAGGGCAATGCCGATCAGGCCGCCCATCGACGTGCCGAACCACTCGACGCCTTCATCCCCGGCCGTGACGCGGGCGATCAGGGTCACCATGTCGGCCACGTATTGCGGAATGACGTAATGCGCCGGGTCGCGCAGCCGGCCGGACCGGCCGCGGCCGACGACGTCCGGGCAGACGACGCGGTAGCGGTCGCTCATGGCCCGCGCCAGCGCGTCGAAATCGTCCGCCACGCGCGTCACGCCATGCACGCAGACGAGCACGTTCGTGTTGGCGGGGTCGCCCCACTCCTTGTATGCCATGCGGTGCAGGCCGACGGGCGAACTGCACAGCACGGATTTCAGCTTCGGTTCGCTCATTTTCAAAAGTTCCGACGATCACCATGCATCCGCCGGAAACATCAACGACCAGGCGGCCGCCAACATTTTACCCGGTGGAGCGATTAGAATTCTACCAAGTCTGGCCCGGGACCACCCGGCTCTCATAGAAACTGTCCACGAGAAAGAGGAACGAATGAAATCCACCATGTTAAGCGGCAAGACTGCACTCGTCACCGGCTCGACCTCGGGCATCGGCCTCGGCATCGCCCGCGCGCTGGCCGAGCAAGGCGCCAACATCGTCTTCAACGGCTTCGGCGACGCGCAGCAGATCGAAAAGCTGTACACCGACATCGGCCAGGAATTCGGCGTACAGACCGCTTACCACAACGCCGACATGTCCAAGCCGGACCAGATCCAGGCGATGATGACCTTCGCGCTTGAGAAATTCGGCGGCGTCGACATCCTCGTCAACAACGCCGGCATCCAGTACGTCGCGAACGTCGAGGATTTCCCCGTCGAGAAATGGGATGCGATCATCGCCATCAACCTCAGCTCGGCCTTCCACACCACGCGCCTCGCGCTGCCCTACATGAAGCAGAAGAACTGGGGCCGCATCATCAATCTCGCGTCGGCCCACGGCCTCGTTGCATCGGCGCAGAAGTCGGCGTACGTCGCCGCCAAGCACGGTCTCGTCGGCCTGACGAAATCGACGGCGCTGGAGACGGCCCCGACCGGCGTCACCGCCAACGCGATCTGCCCGGGCTGGGTGCTGACCCCGCTCGTGCAGAAACAGGTCGACGACCGCGCCGCGCGCGAGGGCATCAGCAACGAGCAGGCGAAGAAAAACCTGCTGCTGGAAAAACAGCCGTCGGGCGAATTCGTCACGCCGGAAGAACTGGGCGCGCTGGCCGTGTTCTTCTGCAGCCCGGCCGCGAACCAGGTGCGCGGCGTCGCGTGGAACATGGACGGCGGCTGGGTCGCGCAATAAATGCCCATCGACGAACCCCTGGAGATTCCGGGCCTGCACGACGCCTGCCTGGAACTCGCGCACGTCGTGCTCGCGTCAGGCCAGCCGCAGGTGTCGCGCGACATCCTCGAAACGCTGGCCGACCGCTTCGAACGCGAAGCGGCCGACTTCGCGCTGCTCGTCGCCAACGCCGGCCGCGACACGGCGCTGCTGGCCCGCGCCGTGCACTACCTCGTCGACGCCCACGCGCTGCCGCTGATGGGCACCGACATGGAATGGTTCCGGCAGGCCCTCGCCTGCCTCGTCGAACTGGCCGTGCCCGGCATCGCGCTGTCGGCCAAGGGCGCGGCGTTCCTGCATGACGTCGAGACCGGTATCGCGCAATCGATGCAGGATCTCGAATGATACTGTCCGGTCAGGGCGCCGTCCGCGGCTCGGTCGCGTGCAGGTCGTCGATCGCCTTCCGGTATTCACGCGACGCCTTCAGCCGGTCCAGGTAGCGGACCGGGCGGCGCTTGTCCAGGCCAATCGAATACTCCAGGCTGCCGCGCACGCCGCAGTACGCCCGGCAGCTCGAGACGGCGTCGGGCGTGGCACGGTCGGTGAGCGTCAGCTGGCCGTGCGCCACGCGCACCCGCAACGCGCACTGCGGCGCTTCCGGCAGCGGCGACGGCGCCGGATCGTGGTAGACGAACGCACCCTGTTCATACCGGCCCATGCCGGCGATGTCGCACATGTGGCCGTTGTAGAAATCGAGGTGGGCGCGCACGTACACGTGATCGGCATCGTAGGGCACGATCTCGATGACGTCCTCGGCCTGGTACGGCACATCCGCCTCGCCTGGCGCCTTGCCGGGCGTGATCGTCCCGCCTCGGCTATGATCGCCTTTTCGCTTCACACGACGAGAAAGGACACATGATGCGAGCACTCCTGGCGACGCTGGCCCTGCTGGGCTGCACGATGCAGGGCGCGCACGCCGCCGACCGGCGTCCCGTGCTGCTCACGCCGGATAAAGTCTGGACCGGCGACGGCGCGCCGCACGCCGGCTGGAGCGTGCTCGTCGCGCAGGGCCGCATCCAGGGCGTGGGCCCGGCCTCGACCCTGCCCGTCCCCGCCGACGTCGACCGCATCGCGCTGCCCGGCAAGACCCTGATCCCGGGGCTCATCGACCTGCACTCGCACGTCCTGCTCCACCCCTACAACGAAACGACGTGGGACGACCAGGTGCTGAAGGAAGCGCCGGCCTACCGCGTCGCGCTGGCCGTGCGCCACGCGGCCGACACCCTGCAGGCCGGCTTCACGACATTGCGCGACCTCGGCACGGAAGGCGCGGGCTACGCGGACGTCGGCATCAGGCGCGCCATCGAGGAAGGACAGATCCCCGGCCCGCGCCTGCTCGTCGCCACGCGCGCCATCGTCGCCACGGCGAGCTACGGCCCGGCCGAGCGCAGCTATCGGCCGGACATGGACATCCCGTACGGCGCCCAGCAGGCGACGGGCGCGGACGAGGCGACGAAGGCCGTGCGCGAGCAGGCCGCCCACGGCGCCGACTGGATCAAGTTCTATGCCGACTACCGCACGGGTCCGGACGGCGGCACGCGCCCCACGTTCACGCTCGAGGAAATGAAGGCGATCGTCGCGGCCGCGCACGCCGGTGGCCGCAAGGTGGCGGCGCACGCGAGCAGCGACGACGCGATCCGCCTGGCCGTGCTGGCCGGCGTCGACACGATCGAACACGGCTACGGCGCCAGTGAAGCGACGTTCAGGCTGATGCTGGAACGCAAGGTGGC
>NZ_JBKYMO010000255.1:0-8200 GCF_047302915.1 Massilia sp. CT11-108
GCTTCGCTCGCTGTGGTCAGCTCGCGGCGGGACTTCCACCCACAAGAGTGCGCCCATGCTGGGCGCACCAAAAAAAAACGGGACGCCGAAGCGTCCCGTTTCATCGGATCCGAAACCGCAGGATTACAGCATCGCCTTCAGCAGACGAGCCATTTCCGACGGGTTCTTGGTGACCTTGATGCCGCAGGCTTCCATGATCTCCAGCTTGGCGTCGGCGGTATCCGCACCGCCCGAGATCAGCGCGCCGGCGTGGCCCATGCGCTTGCCCGGCGGCGCGGTGACGCCGGCGATGAAGCCGACGACCGGCTTCTTCATGTTGTCCTTGATCCAGTACGAAGCATTGGCTTCGTCCGGGCCGCCGATCTCGCCGATCATGATGACGGCGTCCGTGTCCGGATCGTCGTTGAACATCTTCATCACGTCGATGTGCTTCAGACCGTTGATCGGGTCGCCACCGATGCCGACTGCCGACGACTGGCCCAGGCCCAGTGCGGTCAGCTGGCCGACGGCTTCATACGTCAGCGTGCCCGAACGGGACACGACGCCGATGCGGCCTTTCTTGTGGATGTGACCCGGCATGATGCCGATCTTGATCTCGTCCGGCGTGATCAGACCCGGGCAGTTCGGGCCCAGCAGCAGGGTCTTCGAACCGGCCTTGGCCATGCGGTCCTTGACTTCCATCATGTCACGGACGGGGATGCCTTCGGTGATGCAGATTGCCAGGTCCAGCTCGGCTTCGACGGCTTCCCAGATCGCGGCAGCGGCGCCTGCCGGCGGAACGTAGATCACGGAGACGTTCGCGCCGGTGTTCTGCTTGGCTTCCTTGACGCTCGCGAAGATGGGGATACCCTCGAAGTCCTCACCGGCTTTCTTCGGGTTCACGCCTGCGACGAAGGCTTCACGGCCGTTCGCGTAGTCGCGGCACATGCGGGTGTGGAACTGGCCGGTCTTGCCGGTGATACCTTGGGTGATGACTTTGGTGTCTTTGTTAATCAGAATCGACATGTTATTTCCTTTGCGAATTAGGCTTGGCCAGCAGCGGCGGCAACGACCTGCTTCGCTGCGTCTTCCATGGTGTCGGCCGAGATGATCGGCAGGCCGGAGTCGGCCAGCATCTTCTTGCCCAGGTCTTCGTTGGTGCCCTTCATGCGGACGACCAGCGGCACTTGCAGCGACACGGCCTTCGATGCGGTGATCACGCCTTCGGCGATCACGTCGCAGCGCATGATGCCGCCGAAGATGTTGACCAGGATGGCTTTCAGGCCCGGGTTCTTCAGCATGATCTTGAAGGCTTCGGTGACCTTCTCGGCGGTTGCACCGCCGCCGACGTCCAGGAAGTTGGCCGGCTCGCCGCCGAACAGCTTGATGGTGTCCATGGTGGCCATGGCCAGGCCGGCGCCGTTCACCAGGCAGCCGATGTTACCGTCCAGCGAGATGTACGCCAGGTCGAATTTCGATGCTTCGACTTCGGCCGGATCTTCTTCGTCCAGGTCGCGGTAGGCGACGATTTCCGGGTGACGGAACAGGGCGTTCGAGTCGAAGTTGAACTTGGCGTCCAGGGCGATCACTTTACCGTCGCCGGTCAGGATCAGCGGGTTGATTTCAGCCAGCGATGCGTCGGTTTCCCAGTACGCTTTGTACAGGCCTTGCAGGTTCGCGCGGGCAGCGGCGATCGAGCCTTCCGGCACGCCGATCTTGCGGGCGATGTCGTCGGCATCCGCATCGGTCAGGCCGACGCTCGGCTCGATCACGACGTTGTGGATCTTTTCCGGGTTGCTGTGTGCAACTTCTTCGATGTCCATGCCGCCTTCCGAGGAGGCCATCAGCACGACTTTCTGGGTGACGCGGTCGGTGACCAGCGAGACGTACAGTTCTTTCTTGATGTCGGCGCCTTCTTCGATCAGCAGGCGGCGGACTTTCTGGCCTTCCGGACCGGTCTGGTGGGTCACCAGCTGCATGCCCAGGATCTGGTTCGCGTATTCGCGCACTTGCTCCAGCGACTTGGCGACTTTCACGCCACCGCCTTTACCACGGCCGCCAGCATGGATCTGGGCCTTGACCACCCAGACCGGTCCGCCCAGCTCTTCAGCTGCTTTGACAGCCTCGTCGACCGACAGGCATGGAATGCCGCGCGGAACGGTCACTCCGAATTTTCGGAGGATCTCTTTGCCCTGATACTCATGGATTTTCATGCTGGCTTCCCTTCTTCTGTTACTGATGTAGTTTAGAAATACGGTTGAAAAATAAAGCGACAAATCCGGAGTCTACTCCGGACAACACTACCCCGGCACCGCCTTGAGCGACCAGCGCGGGTAATACGTTTCGACGGCGGGGCCGTCGAGGCGCAGCGCGTGGCAGCGGTCCAGTTCGTAAGGCCGCCCGGCCGAAGCATCGGCCGGGCGGTTGGCCATCGCGTCATCGGCGAAGGCCTGGATTGCCGCGGTGGGCAGGACTTGCGCGAGTTCGGTCAGGTGGGTGCAGCCGAGTACCCCGGACAGGCGGTCCTTCAGATGCAATCGGAAATGTTTCAGCAGCGACAAGCCGATGAGCTTTTTATACGCAGGGGCGATGGTGTCGCAGAAACCGGGATAGGGTACGGCATCGGACGCGGCTTCGGCGTCGACGATGTTCATGTCGCGGTCGATAGTCACCCGCAATTTGAGTTCGTGCACCGGCAGGCCGGCCGGACGGGAGCCGGAAGGCAGGGCAATGTCATGCGTCTTGGTGTCGCGGATGCACGCGTCGAGATCCCACAGGCCATCGTCGCGCGCGAACGCTTCGACGGTAATGGCGCGCGTGTGCCTTGGCTTACGCGGAGCGGGAGGAGACAGGGGCATAAACACCAATGCCGGAATGCGGCGAAAAAATTTGCAGCCGTTGTGCCTGATGCACGTTGCCGCAGCTTCTACGGCAACAACCGCTCTTGCGGCGCTGCTTAAACCATGAAAGTTTAGCACAGGGTAACGGGCTGTGCACCGTCTCCCCGGTTACAGAAGGGTTTTTGCAGGGAAGATAAGGGGAGATGTTGCGAAGTTGTGATGCCGAAAGCGCAAGCTCGCCGTCATAAACAAGACGACAGTGGGACATTCACAATGCTGAGATCAGAGGTCGTCCTCGTCATCGCCGCCTTTAAGCGCGGCACGCACCGCACTCTGGGAAAAGCCGCGTTGCATCAGGAAGCGCATCTGTTTGCTGCGTTCTTCGGCGTCCCGCGGAACCCTGCCGAACTTGCGGCGCCAGACGTCACGCGCCCGTGCCGTTTCGGATTCCTTCAGTTCGGACTTGAGTTCGTCGAACGCTTCGCCATTGACGCCATGCTGCTGGAGTTCGGCGAGCACCCGGGCATTACCGTAGCGTCCGGCTCGCCGGTGAACCAGCGATTCGGCAAACCGCTCCTGCGACAGCCAGTTGTTCTTTTCAAGGAAATCGAGGAGGGCTTCGACGTCGTCGCCCTCCTCCGCATAGCGGGACAATTTGCGCGCCAGTTCGAGCCGGCTGTGCTCGCGCGTCGACAGATACTTCAACGCGCGAGCCTTGAGGCTCAGCTGCTGGCGCGGCATCAGGACGATTACTCGTCGTCGCCGATGGCTGCCGGCACGACCGCAGCACTGCCGGCCGGGGCCGGCGGCAGTTCGCGCACGCCGAGGGCGGCGCGGACCTTGTTCTCGATTTCGCGTGCCAGTGCCGGACGCTCCCTCAGGAAGATACGGGCATTGTCCTTGCCCTGGCCGATACGCTCGCCACCGTAGCTGTACCACGAACCCGACTTCTCGACGATCTTGTTGTCCACGCCCAGGTCGATGATCTCGCCTTCGCGCGACGTGCCTTCGCCGTACAGGATGTCGAAGTGCGCTTCCTTGAACGGAGGCGCGATCTTGTTCTTGACGACCTTGACCTTGGTTTCGTTACCGATCACCTCGTCGCCGGTCTTGATCGAGCCGGTACGGCGGATGTCCAGACGCACGGAGGCGTAGAACTTCAGCGCGTTACCGCCGGTCGTCGTTTCCGGGCTGCCGAACATGACGCCGATCTTCATACGGATCTGGTTAATGAAGATCACCAGGGTGTTCGTACGGTTGATCGACGCGGTCAGCTTGCGCAGCGCCTGCGACATCAGGCGGGCCTGCAGGCCCGGCAGGGAGTCGCCCATGTCGCCTTCGATCTCGGCGCGCGGCGTCAGCGCCGCCACCGAGTCGATGACCACCATGTCGACACTGCCCGAGCGCACGAGGGCGTCCGTGATTTCCAGTGCCTGTTCACCCGTGTCCGGCTGCGAGATCAGCAGCTCGTCCAGCTTGATGCCCAGCTTTTGCGCATAGGTCACGTCCAGCGCGTGCTCGGCGTCGATGAACGCGCAGGTGCCACCCAGCTTCTGCATCTGGGCGATGGTCTGCAGGGTCAGCGTCGTCTTGCCCGACGATTCCGGCCCGTAGATCTCGACGATACGGCCACGCGGCAGGCCGCCGACGCCGAGTGCGATGTCCAGGCCCAGCGAGCCGGTCGAGACGGTTTGCACTTCCTCGACGGGCGCATTGGTATCCATGCGCATCACCGAGCCTTTACCGAATTGCTTTTCGATCTGCGCGAGGGCTGCTGCCAGCGCCTTGGCCTTCTCGGCTGCATTTACTGCGGATTTTTTATCGTCCATAACTTTCTTTCTGTCCTAGAGTGAACCAAGGTGTGGGCCGCTCGCGCGATTTCAATAGGAAGTACTGTATAAAATCCCAGTGGTTTTGGCAAGCGATATTTACCATCGCTAGCCCGATTCGACATGTTGCGAAACTTCACACACAATAAGCGAACGAACAAGGTCGAACAACGAAAGCCGGGGGAAAAGATGCGTATTTTACTAGCCGAAGATGATAGCGTATTGGCCGATGGGCTGACGCGCTCCTTGCGCCAGTCCGGCTACGCGATCGATTGCGTCAAGAACGGCCAGGACGCGGACACGGCGCTGTCGACCCAGGAGTTCGATCTCCTGATCCTCGACCTCGGCCTGCCCAGGCTGTCCGGCCTGGACGTGCTGCGCCGCCTGCGTGCGCGCGGCTCGCTGCTGCCGGTGCTGATCCTGACGGCCGCCGATTCCATCGAGCAGCGCGTGGGCGGCCTCGACGCCGGCGCCGACGACTACATGCCCAAGCCGTTCGCGCTGTCCGAGCTGGAAGCGCGCGTGCGCGCCCTCACCCGGCGCGGCCAGGGCGGCGGCTCGACCGTCATTCGCCACGGCCCGCTCGTGTACGACCAGGTCGGCCGCAGCGCGACCATCAACGACCAGATGCTCGACCTGTCCGCGCGCGAGCTGGGCCTGCTGGAAATCCTGCTGGCGCGCACGGGCCGTCTCGTGTCTAAGGAACAGCTCGTCGATCACCTGTGCGAATGGGGCGAGGAAGTGTCGAACAACGCCATCGAGGTCTACGTGCACCGCCTGCGCAAGAAGATCGAGACGGGCGGCATCCGCATCGCCACCGTGCGCGGCCTCGGCTATTGCCTCGAGCGCTTTTCCGAGAATAACCGCGACAGCGCCCGCAAGAGCGCCGAAGCGGCCAGCGGCCAGAAGTGAAGCGGTTCAAGCGGCGCGCGGCCGGACCGGATCCGCTCGCCGTCACGGAACCGGTCGACGACCTCTACGTCCCGCCCAGGCCGGAGCCGGAAGAAAGCATCCAGCACTCGCTGTTCGGCGAAATCCTCGACTGGATGCTGGCCCCGCTGCTGCTGCTGTGGCCGATGAGCATCGCGATCACGTACCTGGTCGCGAAGTCGATCGCGAATCAACCGTTCGACCACGCGCTGGAAGACAGCGTCACGGTGCTCGCGCAGCAGGTCAAGGAGGTCGACGGCAAGGTCGTCGCGCGCCTGGGCGGCACCGCGCGCGACATTCTCCGCGCGGACGACGTCGACAGCGTGTATTTCCAGATCAGCGGCCCGCGCGGCGAGCTCGTCGACGGCGACCGCGACCTGCCGCCGCCGAACCCCGACGACGCCGAGCGCAGCGGCCGCGTGCACTTCCGCACCGAGACCCTGCACGGCACGCCGGTGCGCATCGCCTATGCCTGGGTCAATTTGCAGCCGCTGCTGGACGCCACGCAGGAACCGCGCCTCGCGCTCGTGCAGGTGGCGGAAACGCTCGACAAGCGCGCGCAGCTGGCCAACGAGATCATCAAGGGCGTGATCCTGCCGCAGTTCATCATCCTGCCCGTGATCCTGGCCCTCGTCTGGTTCGCGCTGTCGCGGGGCCTGTCGCCGCTCGCGCAGCTGCAGGAACGCATCCGCGCGCGCCCGCCGGACGATTTGTCGCCCATCGATTCGCGCCAGGTGCCGGAAGAGATTTCGCCGCTCGTGGGCTCCCTGAACGACATGCTGGCGCGCCTCGCGCACACGATCGACGCGCAGAAGCGCTTCATCGCCGACGCCGCGCACCAGATGAAGACGCCGCTCGCGGGCATGCGCATGCAGTCGGAGCTGGCGCTGCGCCAGGTCGATCCGAACGAGATCCACCGCTCGCTCGAGCAGCTGGCCAAGAGTTCGGAATCGGCCACGCGCCTCGTGAACCAGCTGCTGGCGCTGGCGCGCGCGGAAAACCAGCCGCACGCGGGCCAGACGCTGGAACCGCTCGACCTTGCCGCCCTGGCGCGCGACGTCGTGCAGGACTGGGTGCAGGCCTCGTTCGCGCACGAGATCGACCTCGGCTACGAAGTCATCGGCGACCCGCCGGAGATCGACGGCAGCGCCATGATGCTGCGCGAGCTGCTGTCGAACCTGATCGACAACGCGCTGCGTTACACGCCACCCGGCGGCAGCGTCACCGTGCGCGTGCGCGGGACCAATATCGGCAACGGCAACCAGGCCTTGCTGGAAGTCGAGGACACGGGCCCCGGCATCGCACCGTCCGAACGCCATCGCGTGTTCGAACGTTTTTATCGCATCCTCGGCTCGAGCGCGTCCGGCTCCGGCCTCGGTCTCGCCATCGTGCGCGAGATCGCGCAGCAGCACGGCGCCGACATCGAGATCTTCAACAACCCGCGCAGCACGCACAAGAAATTCCCGGGCAGCCTGTTCCGGCTGACCTTCCCGCCCACCGTCACGCTAGTCCCCGATGCCGACCGAGACCGCCCCTTCCTCTGACCCCGATCGCGAGCGTCAGGCCATCGTTGCCGCGCGCGCCGCGCACTGGGCGCGTGCGCGCCGCCTGATCGCGCTGCTGCTGGCGCTGTGGCTCGCGACGAGCTTCTGCACCGTGTTCTTCGCGCGCGACCTGGCGCACCTGTCCGTGTTCGGCTGGCCGCTGTCGTTCTACCTCGCGGCACAGGGCGCGTCGCTCACGTACCTCACCATCATCGGCGCGTACGCCTGGCGCATGCGCATCCTCGACCGCGATTTCCAACGCACGCTGGAGGGCCGTTCATGACTGGAACGGCCGCCAGGACCCGCAGCTATTTCCGCCGCCTCGCCCGCTACTACCTGTGGTTCACGCTGTGCTTCGCGCTGTTCCTGGGCGCGCTCGCGATCCTGGAACACGAGGGCATGCCGCGCCAGTGGATCGGCCACCTGTACATGTTCGCGACGATCGTCCTGTACGCGATCATCGGCGTCGTCAGCCGCACGTCGAACGTGTCCGAATACTACGTGGCGGGGCGGCGGGTCCCGGCGCTGTTCAATGGCATGGCGACGGCGGCCGACTGGATCTCGGCGGCCAGCTTCATCAGCCTCGCGGGCACCTTGTACCTGCACGGCTTCGACGCCCTCGCCTACGTGATGGGCTGGACGGGCGGCTACTGCCTCGTCGCCCTGCTGATCGCACCCTACCTGCGCCGCTTCGCCCAATACACGATCCCCGACTTCCTCGCCGCGCGCTACGGCGGCGAGACCGGCACGCGACAGGGCAGCATCGTGCGCGCGCTCGCGGTCGGCGGCACCATCGTCGTCTCGTTCACGTACGTCGTCGCGCAGATCTATGCCGTCGGCCTGATCGCGTCGCGCTTCACGGGCGTCGATTTCTCGGTCGGCATCTTCCTCGGCCTCGCCAGCATCCTCGTGTGCTCGTTCCTCGGCGGGATGCGCGCCATCACGTGGACGCAGGTGGCGCAATACATCATCATCCTCGTCGCCTTCCTGATCCCGACGATCTGGCTGTCGATGAAATTCGCGGGCAACCCGGTGCCGCAGGTCGCGTACGGCTCCGTGCTGCCCAAGCTGGCCGCGC
>NZ_JBKYMO010000256.1:0-8200 GCF_047302915.1 Massilia sp. CT11-108
ACCGCAACCGGCCGCTGCCGGCCCAGCCGACGAGCGCCGGTGCCCAGACCAGGTGCTCGTGACGGCGGCCCGGTGCCCAGGCCCAGCGATTGTGCACGTGCACCCAGCGGCCGTAGTGGAACGGCGCATAGCCCCACGGCGCGTTGTCGACCCAGGTCCAGCCCCACGGATCGAGCCAGGTCCAGCTGCCGTCGCGGTACGGCACCCAGGTGGAGGCCACGGTCGGGGTCCACAGCGGGCCGTATTCGGGATCCTCGCGCCAGCTGCCGTAGCGGTCGAGGTCTTCGTAGCCCGTCATCTCGGTCGTCACGTAGCGGGACGACGCAGCATTGTCCTCGTAGCGGTCGCGCACGAGGGCCCATTCGTCGAAATCGTCGCGCACGGCGGCCATGGTGCGGACGTCGGCATCGCCCACCTCGGCGCGGCGGCCGGCGCGCAGGGTCAGCTGCGAATCGCCGTCCTCGACGAGCGCCGTGCCGTCGAACACGGTGACGAAGCTGGTGTCGCGCACGCGCTCCGCGTCCACGCGCATGCGGCCGGGCTGCTGCAGGCGCACGCGCGCCTGCGGGGTCTCGAGTTCGAAGCCGGCCAGCACGTCCGCATTCAGCACCCGCACGCTGGCGCTGCCGTAGTGCAGGCGCAGGCGCAGGCCGTTGTCGTCCATCTGCAGCACTTCCAGCGACGAATCGCCGTCCAGGCGGATCGACGTCGAACCGACGCGCAGCTCCGTGCGGCTGCCGGCCGCCGTGCTGATCGTGTTGCCCGACGTGACGGGCCAGTTGACCTGCGCGGCCATCATTTCCGCGCCGACGTCGCTGCCGATGGTGACCTGGCCCTGGGCCAGCGCGACGCGGCCCACGCGCGCCGGCGGATCGGCCGCCACGGCGAGCGCCGTCAGGGTGGAGAAAGCAAGGAGGACGGCGGTTTGCGCGACGCGGTTCGGCATGATGTCTCCAGGGCGGGAATAAACTCGTATTCTTGTTGGTAGACGCGACGGATTGCGTCTCCTGCATTACAACGCACGAGCGTACGAAACGACGACACGAATTACAAATGGTTGCGAAATGTTTCCGCGTTCAGGCGTGGGCAGGCTTGACGAAGAACATCAGCGCACCGACCGCCATCAGCACGGCGCCGAAGAAGCGGTTCTGGACCTTGACGGCGCGCGGGTCGCGGAACCAGCGCTGCATCGTCGATGCCAGCAGGGCGTAGCCGTGCATCACCGTGGTATCGATGGTGACCATCGTGACGCCCAGGATCGCCAGTTGCGGCAGCACGGGCGCCGCGTTCGAGATGAATTGCGGCAGCACGGCGACCATGAAGATGATGCCCTTCGGATTCGTCGCGTTGGTGAGGAAGCCGGTCAATACGCGGCGGCCGAACGACGGGTGCGCCGCGAGGCCGGCCGTCGAGACGTTCGACGCTTCCGCCTTCGCGCGCCACTGGGCGATGCCGAGCCAGATCAGGTACAGCGCGCCGACAATCTTCACGATGGTGAACGCTGTCTCCGACGCGACCAGCAGCGAGCCGACGCCGGCGCCGGCGATCACCAGCACGAGCACGAGGCCCAGTTGCAGGCCCAGCACGGTGGCGCTGGCCTTTTTCAGCCCGTAGGCAAGGCCGTGCGACATCGACAGGATGGCGCCGGAGCCGGGCGAAATGGCGATCAGCGAACCTGCGATGACGAAGGTGATCCAGGTGGCGAAGCTCATGGGAAGGAAGCGGAAGGGGAGAGAAAGGATACGCGGGCATGGCGCACGGCGCCGGCGATTGCCGGACGACCGCGGCCAGCCGCGGGTACTGCTTACTTCTTCTTCGGGTTGACGGCGGCCTTCAGGGTCGCGCCGGCAGCGAAGCGCGGCGTCTTCGACGCAGCGATCTTGATCACTTCGCCGGTTGCCGGGTTGCGGCCCTTGCGGGCAGCGCGCTTGGTGACCGAGAACGTGCCGAAGCCGGTGATACCCACCGTGTCGCCTTTTTTCAGACGCTCGGTGATGATGTCGATGATGGTGTTCACTGCGTCGTTCGCAGCGGCGCCCGACATCTCGGTACGCTTCGCAAATTCAGCGATCAGTTCGCCTTTTTTCATAAATCCTCCGGGTTGAAAGAGCCGGAAGATTAGCATAATTAATTGCTACGCGTAATCTTCTTACACGTCATACACCCTGTATTGGCGGGGTTTCTGCGTTTTTTTGCTCAGGCCGCTGCCGGATTCGCGTCGCCGCTGGCCAGGCGCAGGCGTAGCGCCGCGTTGATCAGCGTCTGGTAACCGGTGCCGGTGCGCTCGGCGCGCGAGCGGAATTCGTCCAGGACCTCGTCGTCGAGGTAGATGGTGATACGGGTCTTGCGCTTCGGAGGACGGGCACGGCGGCGCGGAACGGACGGCAGGTCGAGGTTCTGGTTCATGGACATCTCCTTCAGGTCGGAAAGGCTGCTGCACCGCAGCCAATGTTGTCACTATACGTATCGCCCGCGATGAGCTGCACGGGAAAGCGACGAGATGCAGATTTTCGGGTTTGAAACGCAGAAAACGCGCCTGAACCGTGTACCGGACCGACTGGCTGCGTCGGTTAAGATGTGAGCATATTGATATTGGGGAGCGGTACATGGCTGCAGGAAGTTTATTGGCACTTATCGACGACATTGCCACCGTGCTCGACGACGTGGCCCTGATGAGCAAGGTCGCCGCCAAGAAGACGGCCGGCGTGCTGGGCGACGATCTTGCCCTCAACGCCCAGCAGGTGACAGGCGTGAACGCGGACCGCGAGCTGCCCGTCGTGTGGGCGGTGGCGATGGGCTCGCTGCGCAACAAGGCGATCCTCGTTCCGGCCGCGCTCGCCATCTCCGCCTTCCTGCCGCAGGCGATCACGCCGATGCTGATGGTGGGCGGCGCCTACCTGTGCTTCGAGGG
This sequence comes from Massilia sp. CT11-108, assembly GCF_047302915.1. NCBI lineage: Bacteria > Pseudomonadati > Pseudomonadota > Betaproteobacteria > Burkholderiales > Oxalobacteraceae > Massilia > Massilia sp. CT11-108. Next base: position 2,912 of record NZ_JBKYMO010000256.1, read on the forward strand.
CTTCGAAAAAGTCGCCCATAAACTGCTGCACAGCGCCGCCGAGGATGCGGCGCACGAAGAAGAACTGGCGACGGCGCTGGCGGCCAATGCCGACATGCGCGCGGTCGAGAAGGACAAGATCAAGGGCGCGATCCGCACCGATTTTATTTTGTCGGCGGAAATCATCGTGATCTCGCTGGGCGTCGTCAACGAACAGGGCGCGTCGTTCGGCGCGCAGGTGGCGGCCCTCGTCGCGGTGGCGGTCGCGATGACGATCGGCGTCTACGGCATCGTCGCGGGCATCGTCAAGATCGACGACCTCGGGTTGTACCTGAGTCGCCGTGCGAGCAGCGCCGCCCGCGCCATCGGCAACCTGCTGGTGGCGGCCGCGCCGCGCCTGATGAAGTCGCTATCCGTGATCGGCACGGTGGCCATGTTCATGGTCGGCGGCGGCATCATCGGCCACGCGTTCGAGCCGCTGCACCATCTGGCCGAGAGCGCCGCTGCGGCGGTGGCAGGCGTCCCGGTCGTGGGCAGGCTGCTGGCGGCGGTGGCCCCTGGCGTGGTGGATGCCGCGGCGGGGGTCGTCGTCGGCGCGGTCGTGCTGGCGGTGGTGACGCTGGTGCAGAAAATCCGCGGAAAGTAACAAAGCCCGGCCCATCGCGGTGCGCCCATGCACCGCGATGGGTAACTGTTGCGTCCTTACATCTATTGCGGGTTAGCACAATTGACAACGATAACAATCAAGCTCCACTATCAAGTCGAGCTTGCCGTTGTATCCACGTAGATCAAGAATAAGGACAAGAGAATGCAACAACGATTTGTGCCGCAACAATCCGTACTCGCCCTCTCCATCGCCACCCTGTTCGCCGGCACGCCGCTGCTGGCCCAGGCCCAGGACAGCACCGCCACCGTCGTCGTGACCGGTACCCGCGTCGCCAACCGCACGGCGCTCGACACGGCCTCTCCCGTCGACATCATCTCGGCCGACACCCTCAAGACGACGGGTTCGACCGAACTGAACCAGGCCCTGTCGGTGGCGCTGCCGTCGCTGAACTTCCCGCGTCCCACGCTGACGGACGGCACGGACACCGTCCGCCCGGCCACCCTGCGCGGCATGGCGCCGGACCAGAGCCTCGTGCTGGTGAACTCCAAGCGCCGCCACACGTCGTCGCTCGTGAACCTGAACGGCTCGATCGGCCGCGGCTCGGCCGCCGTCGACCTGAACACGGTGCCATCCGCCATCGTGAAAAGCATCGAGGTGCTGCGCGACGGCGCGGCCGCGCAATACGGTTCCGACGCAATCTCGGGCGTCGTCAATGTCCGCCTGCGCACGGACCGCACGGGCGGCGAAGGCACGATCACGTACGGCGCCCACATCTCGGAATACGACCTCTTGAATGCCGCGGCGCCGGCCGGCGCCACGTGGACCGGACCCAATTCGCGCAAGCGCACGGACGGCCAGACCACGACCGTCAGCGCCTGGAAAGGCCTGCCGCTGGGCGAGACGGGCTACATCACCATCGCGGCCGAATACAAGGACCAGAACCACACGGAGCGCAGCGGCTACGACATGCGCCAGCTGTACGCGAAAGTGAACGGCGCCTACGATCCGCGCGAGCTGACCATCAACCGCTTCGACGCCTGGTACGGCGACCCGGAGATGCAGCAGAAGACCGTGTTCGTCAACGTGGGCAACAACCTGTCCCCGGACGTGAAGGTCTACGGCTGGAGCAGCTACCAGCTGCGCGACGCGCGCTCGGCCGGCTACTTCCGCATGCCGCAGGACAGCCGCAACGTGCAATCGATCTACCCGGACGGCTTCCTGCCGATCATCGCCCCGACCGTCGAAGACTTCAGCGCCGCCGCCGGCATGACCTGGGCCCTCGGTGACTGGGACCTGGACACGTCGCTCGTGTACGGCCAGAACGGCATGAACTACGACGTGCAGAACACGCTGAACGCGTCGATCGGCCCGACCAGCAAGACGAACTTCGATGCGGGCGGCTTCTCGTACAACCAGCTCGTGTACAACCTCACCGGCGTGCGCAAGTTCGACGTGGGCGGTCTCGCGTCGCCGCTGAACGTGGCGGTCGGCACCGAGGCGCGCCGCGAAGGCTACGAGCTGCACGCGGGCGAGCCGGATTCCTGGCGCAACGGCGGCGTGATCCTGCCGAGCGGCGTCCCGGCCGCATCGGGCGCGCAGGTATTCCCGGGCTTCCGTCCGGCCAATGCGTCGCACAAGTCGCGCACCGCGATCGGCGTGTTCGTCGACGTCGAAGCGAACATCACCGACAAGCTGCTCGCCTCCGCCGCCATCCGCGAGGAGCACTACAACGACTTCGGCAACAACCTGTCCGGCAAGCTGGCGGGCCGCTACGACTTCACGAAGAACTTCGCGCTGCGCGGCGCCGTGCAGAACGGCTTCCGCGCGCCGTCGCTGCAGCAGCAGAGCTTCACGTCGACGTCGACCAACTTCGTCAACGGCATCCCGTACGAGATCACGACGTTCACGCCGAACGATCCGGTCGCCGTCGCGCTGGGCGCCAAGCCGCTGAAGGCCGAGAAGTCGACCAACTTTTCGCTGGGTGCCGTCATGCGCTTCGCCCCCGTCAGCCTGACGGTGGACGCCTACCGCATCAACGTGCGCGACCGCATCGTGCTGTCGGAAAACCTGCTGTCGACGGCCGTGCGCAACTACATCGTGTCGCAGGGCTTCATCGGCGTCGGCGGCGGCCGCTTCTTCATCAACGGCGTCGACACGAAGACGGAAGGCGTCGACATCGTCGCGAGCATGCCGTGGAACGCGGGCGCCGCCGGCCGCTTCGACTTCACGCTGGCCGGCAACTTCAACCACACGGACGTGACCAGGGTCCCGACCACCGCCCAGCTGGCCGCGCTGGATCCGGCGCCCGTGCTGTTCGACCGCGTGAACGTGCTGACGCTGGAAAAGGGCCAGCCGAAGAACAAGATCACGGCGAGCGCCAACTGGAAGCTGAACCAGTGGGGCGTGACGGCCCGCGCCACGCGCTACGGCGAAGTGCTGTCGCCGGGCACGACGGAAGCGTTCGACTTCACCTTGAAGGCCAGGACGATCGTCGACCTGGAAGCCCGCTACGCCTTCACTCGCCAGTTCAGCCTGGCGGTCGGCGCGGACAACCTGTTCGACCAGTACTCGGAAACCCTGCCGCCGGCGCTGAACACGACCAGCAATACGCCGTTCTCGAACTACACGCCGTTCGGCAACAATGGCCGCTACGTGTATGCGCGCGCGAACTACAGCTTTTAAATACGCTTGACCTCACAACGGCGTACCGTGACACTGCACGGTACGCCGTTTTTCCTTGGAGCCGCGCCATGACGATCACGATCACCGCCTTCGAACGTTCGCCCGACGGCGGCAAGGGCCTCGCGCGCGACACGCGCGTGCGCTGGGCGCTGGAGGAAGCGGGCCTGCCGTACGACGTCCGCCTCGTGTCGTTCCGCGCCATGAAAGAACCGGCGCACCTGGCCCTGCACCCGTTCGGCCAGATCCCGACGTATGAACAGGACGGCCTCGTGCTGTTCGAGACGGGCGCCATCGTCTTTCATATCGCCACGCACCACGGCGCCCTGCTGCCGGCCGGCGACCATGCGCGGGCCCGCGCCATCACGTGGCTGTTTGCCGCGCTCAACACCGTGGAACCGCCCATCCTGGAACTGGTCACGGCCCGGATCTTCGAAGGCGACAAGCCCTGGAGCAAGGAACGCATCCCGCTCGTCGAGGAGCGCGTGCGCGACCGCATGAAGCAGCTGTCGGCGCGCCTGGGCGATGCCGACTGGCTCGACGGCGACTTCAGCGCGGGCGACCTCATGATGGTGTCGGTGCTGCTCCGGCTGCGGCCGTCCGGCATCCTCGACGAATTCCCCGTCCTGGCCGCCTACGTCGCGCGCGGCGAAGCACGGCCCGCGTACCAGCGTGCGTTCGCGGCGCAGCTGGTCGTCAATGCACCCTGACGCCACGATATCGCCGCCTCGCTTACACTCGAAGGAAATCAGGAACGGCGGCTGAGCATCGCACCGAGCGCCAGCCCGACGCCGAACACGCCGTAGACGACGGCCAGCGACGGCTTCGACAAGTGGGCCTCGTAGCCCGGCTGGAAACGCCTGGGCGTCAGCTGGTAGTCGGCAAAGCAGGCCACGGCCGAGGCGGCGGCCGCCACGCCGAGCGTCAGGGCGGGTTCCTTGCGGTCGAACAGGCGGCCGCACACGCGCTCGAGCAGCACCGACCAGAACATCGCGCTGCCGTGGTGGATCAGGTAGCCGGGGACGGTGTGGCGCAGCGTGGGCGTGTGTTCATGCAATGCCTCGTCGCCATAAATCCAGTGGCTGACCGCATTGGTCGGTGCGTAGGCGCTGCCGGCTTCGCGCCGGCCGAGCAGGGCCAGCGCCGCGGTCGACAGCAGGCTGGACGTGGCGCCGCCGACGAGGCCGCGCCTGAATGCCGTGTTCCATGATTCCATGAAGTCCTCTTGGAGAGTAGAGAAAGGAAAAGCATGCGGATCCTGCTCACGGGGGCAACGGGATTCATCGGACAGCACCTGTTGCGCGCGCTGCTGGCGGAGGGCCATGACGTCGTGTGCGCGGTGCGCCATCCCGGCACATTGCCGAGCCACCCGCACCTGTACGCGATCCGCGCCGACTTCGCCAACGATACCGACAAATCCAAGTGGCTGGCGCGCCTTTCCGGGGTGGAAGCCGTCATCAACACCGTCGGCATTTTCCGCGAGCGCGGCACGCAGACGTTCGCGAACCTGCACACGACAACGCCGCGCGCCCTGTTCGCCGCCTGCGCGGAGTCCGACGCCGTGCACATGGTCGTGCAACTGTCCGCGCTGGGTGCCGACGAGCAGGCCGACACCGCGTACCACCTGTCGAAGAAGGCCGCCGACGACTATCTCGCCACGCTCCCGATCCGCGCCGCCATCGTGCAGCCGTCGCTCGTCTACGGCGCGGACGGCGCCAGCGCGCGCGTCTTCAAGGCGATGGCATCGCTGCCGTGCGCCGTGCGCCTGGGAGATTCCCCGCAACTCGTGCAGCCGATCCACGTGGACGACGTCGTCGCCGCCATCGTGACGCTGCTGCGCCAGCGGCTGTATGCGGACGAGGCCGAGAGTGGCCCCGTGCGCCGCATCGCCCTCGTCGGTCCGCGAGCGCTGCCGTTCGTCGATTACCTGGCCACGTTGCGCCGCGCGATGGGGATGGGCAGGCTGCGCGTGCTGCCGCTGCCGGGGGGTGTCGCGCGAGTGCTTGCGCGCGTGGGCGCCTGGT
>NZ_JBKYMO010000257.1:0-8116 GCF_047302915.1 Massilia sp. CT11-108
GGCCCGGCGCCGCGGCGGCCGGCGCGGCCAGGGGGGCCGTCACCGGGGATTTCAGTTGGTTCATGGCGACTCCAGGTTATTTGGCAAACAGCTGCAGGTGTTCGACGACGGGGCCGAGTGCGAGCGCCGGCACGTAGTTGAGGACGCCGACCAGCACGACCACGCCGACCAGCAGGCCGACGAACATCGGACCGTGCGTGGGCATGCTGCCGGCGGTCGTCTGCAGGCGCTGCTTGGCCGCGAGCGAACCGGCGATCGCCAGCACGGGCACGATCACGGCGAAGCGCCCGAACCACATCGCGAACGCCAGCATCCAGTTGTAGAACTGGGTGTTGGCGGACAGGCCCGCGAACGCGCTGCCGTTGTTGTTCGCGGCGGAGCTGAACGCGTACAGGATTTCCGAGAAGCCGTGCGCGCCGGGGTTGGCGACGCCAACCCTGCCCGCGGCCGCCAGCACGGCGATCGCGGTACCGGCCAGCACCAGCACGGGCGTGACGAGGATGGCGACCGACGTCATCTTCATCTCGTAGGCCTGGATCTTCTTGCCGAGGTATTCGGGCGTGCGGCCGATCATCAGGCCGGCGATGAACACGGCCATGATCGCGAAGACCAGCATGCCGTACAGGCCCGAGCCGACGCCGCCGAAGACCACTTCGCCGAACTGCATCAGGAGCAGCGGCACCGCGCCGCCCAGCGGCGTGAACGAATCGTGCATCGAGTTGACCGCGCCGCACGAGGCGGCCGTGGTGACCGCGGCGAACAGCGCGGAGGCGTCGATGCCGAAGCGGGTTTCCTTGCCTTCCATGTTGCCGCCCTCGATGCCCAGCGCCGCGAACCCGGGATGCGCCTGGTGCTCGGCCGTCATCACGCCGGCCGCCATCACGACGAACAGCACCGTCATCGCGGCGAGGATCGCCCAACCCTGGCGGCTGTCGCCGACGAGGCGGCCGAACGCGAAGCACAGGCCGGCGGGGATCAGGAAGATCGACACCATCTGGAGCAGGTTCGACAGCGGGGTCGGGTTTTCGTACGGGTGCGCGGAGTTCGCGTTGAAGAAGCCGCCACCGTTCGTGCCCAGCATCTTGATCGCTTCCTGCGAGGCGACCGGGCCCATCGCGATCGTCTGCGTCGTCGTGGTCACCGCCTCGGTGACCGGCTGGCCCTGGGCGTCCAGCACGGGCTGGCCGTCCGCGCCCGTCTTCGGCTGCGTGTACGTGAGCGGTTCGAGTAGTTGCACCTCCTGGTAGCCCGAGAAATTCTGGATCACGCCCTGGCCGGTCAGGAACACGGCGAACACGAGCGACAGCGGCAGCAGCACGTACAGAGTGGTACGGACGAGGTCGACCCAGAAGTTGCCGATGGCGCGCGCCGACTTCGACGAGAAGCCGCGGATCAGCGCGAACACGACGGCGATGCCGGTGGCGGCCGAGAAAAAGTTCTGGCACGTGAGGGCGAGCATCTGCGTGAGGTAGCTCATCGTCTGCTCGCCGCCGTAGCCCTGCCAGTTGGTGTTGCTGACGAAGCTGACGGCGGTGTTGAACGCCGAATCGGGGGCGACGTTGGCGAGGCTCTGGGGATTGAAGGGCAGCCAGGCCTGGACCCGCTGCAGCAGGTAGACGACCAGCGTGCCGAGCGCGTTGAACGCGAGCAGGGACAGCGCATAGGTTTTCCAGTGCATGCCCGTGGCCGCGTCGACGCCGGCCGCGCGATACAGGCCGGCCTCGATGCGATACAGCCAGCCGAAGCCGCGCACGCGGCCGCCTTCGGCCACGCGTGCGAGCAGGATGCCGAGCGGCCACGACAGGGCCAGCAGGATCGCGAAGAACAGGGCGAGCAGCGCCAGCGATTGCGTATCCATCACAAATCCTCCGCGCAGAACATGGCGTACAGCAGGTACGCGAGAAGCGCGCCCGATGCGAGCACGCCGATCAGGTAAAACAATGTCATTTGCGTTCTCCCAGTCTGGCGCAGCCGTGCGCCATGCCCGCGATCAGGACGGCGAACAGGGCGATGGCGCCGATGAAGACGATATCCATGGTTGCCTCGTTACGGTTGATCAGAATGTCTTGCCGACGGTGACGACGAGCGCCTTCCGGCCGAGGAACTTGCCGTTGGCGGACGACGCGTACGCGGTCTCGTCGGCATTCGTGCCGACGAAGGCCGCCGCCACGCTCGCGAAACCGAGATCCTTCGTCACGCCGATCTTGTAGTCGGTGTAGCTGGCGGCGTCGTGGTGGCGTACGTCCTGGCGGCCGGCGTGCAGGTTCAGCGTGAAGGCGTTGCCCAGGTCGATGTTGGCACCGGCGTCCAGGTAGCCGCTGTGGCGGCTGTCCGTGAAGCCGAACAGGTTGGTCAGCGCCGCCGAGTACTTTACGTACGCGGGGCCGTAGCCCAGCTGGCCGTAGACTTCCGCCGTGTTCGCGTCGGCCGAGCCGGGCACGTCCTTCAGGCCATTGGCCGGATAGACGTAGCCCAGCACGCCGACGTCGTATGTCACGTCGGCGCTCAACTGGCCGCGCTTGCCGGCATACAGGTCCGACTCGATGTCGCCGCCGCCGCCCGCGTCCTTCGTCCACTTGATGGTGGACAGCCACGTGCCGGCGTACAGGCCGGTTGGGTTGTGGGTCCAGTCGGCGCCGCCCTGCAGCGCGGGCTGCAGCCGGGTCTGCGAGATGCCGCGGTAGCGGTAGTCGGACGCGAGCGCCGCGTTGAACGTGACGCTGTTCGCCGGCGGCGTTTCCTGCGCGTGCAGCGGGACAGCCAGCAAGGCGAGGAGCGCGGGAATGAAGACGGTGTTTCTCATGGTGATGCGTTTCCTTATTGTTGTAAAAGGCACTGCGATGGCAGTGCGTGCGGGGCCTGGTAGACCTCCTCGTACAGCGCCGCCATGTCGGCGGCGTTGCAGAATGCGGGCAGGTGCAGCGCGGTGGCCGCGACGCCGGCCGACATCACCTGTGCCGCGCCAGCAGCCTTTCCAGTTCCTCCGACAGGCCGCCGCCGCGCGTCCGGTCGGCGTCCAGCTGTACGACGTCGCGGCCGTGCCCGGCGCGCAGTCGCACCAGCTGGCTGGCCAGTTGCGCACCCGCGGCGGGGAGCGCGGCGTGAACGATCGTGACGATCATGTGGACTCCTTACATCGTGGATAGCGATGGAAGAAGTGTAGAAAACGCCACGTAAAAATTTTCTAAAAAGACGCCCGGCCCGGATAAAGGCTTCGTTTACGAGGCCGCCGCAGCCGCCTTTTTACAAAATCTTTACGCCGGCGCCAGTACGATACGGTCCACGAACATTGCCGGAGAAACCGTTTGGACAAGCACAAGAACAACAAGAACATCACCGGCCTCGCGCTGGCCGCCATCGGCATCGTGTACGGCGACATCGGCACGAGCCCGTTGTATTCGCTGAAGACCGTCTTCGACCCCGCGCACGGCCTGCCCCTCACGCCAGCCAACCTGGTCGGCGTCGTGTCGCTGATCTTCTGGGGCCTGTCCGTCATCGTCTCGTTCAAGTACGTGACGCTCGTGCTGCGCGCCGACAACCGCGGCGAGGGCGGCATCATGGCCCTGCTGGCGCTCGCGCTGGGCGCCGTCGGCGACCGCAGGCGGATGCACCTCGGGCTGCTGCTGATCGGGGTGTTCGGCGCGTCGCTGTTCTACGGCGACAGCGTGATCACGCCCGCGATCTCGGTGCTGTCCGCCATCGAGGGTCTCGAAGTCGCGACCCCGGCGCTGCAGGCCTGGGTCGTGCCGCTGACGATCGTCGTCCTGATCTGCCTGTACGCGGCGCAGCGCCACGGCACCGCCGGTATCGGCCGCTGGTTCGGCCCCGTCATGCTGGTGTGGTTCGCGGCGCTGGCGGCGATGGGCGTGCTGAACATCGTGCGCAGTCCGGGCATCCTCGTCGCGCTCAATCCGTGGCATGCGGTGCGCTTCTTCCTCGACAACCGCAGCCTCGGCTTCCTGGCGCTGGGCGCGATCGTACTGGCCTTCACAGGTGCCGAGGCGCTGTATGCCGACATGGGCCATTTCGGCCGCAAACCGATCCGTCTCGCGTGGTTCGCCGTCGCCTTTCCGGCCCTCGCGCTGAATTATCTCGGGCAGGGCGGGCTGCTGCTGGCGCGGCCGGACGCGATCGCCAACCCGTTCTACCAGCAGCTGGGCAGCTGGAGCGTCTATCCGCTCGTCGTGCTGTCCACGATCGCCACCGTGATCGCGTCGCAGGCGACGATCTCGGGCACCTTCTCGATGACGAAGGAGGCGATCGCGCTCGGCTTCCTGCCGCGCATGCGCACCGTGCACACGTCGGAGCGCGAGATCGGCCAGGTTTATCTCCCCGTCATCAACTGGCTGCAGCTGATCGCCGTGCTGCTGGCCGTCGTCGGGTTCGGCTCGTCCGACGCGCTGGCGTCCGCCTACGGCATCGCGGTCACGGCGACGATGCTGGCCACCACCATCCTCACTTACTTCGTGATCCGCTACCGCTGGCGCATGAATCTGCTGCTGTGCCTGGGCGCGACCGGCTTCTTTTTCGTGATCGACGCGGCGTTCTTTTCGGCCAACGTGCTGAAACTGCTGCACGGCGGCTGGTTCCCGCTGACGCTGGGCGTGCTGCTGTTCACGTTGATGCTCACGTGGCGCCGCGGCCGCGCGCAGATGTTCGAGAACCTGCAGAAGCACGCCATCCCGCTCGACGCTTTTCTCGAATCATTGTTTATCGCGCCGCCGACGCGGGTCGCCGGCACGGCCATCTTCCTGCGCGGCGAAAGCGATGGCGTCCCGCATGCGATGCTGCACAACCTGCTGCACAACAAGGTGCTGCACGAGCGCGTCGTGTTTCTCACCGTGTACATTGGCGACGAGCCGTACGTCGATGCGGCGTCCCGGATCCGTATTACCGATCTTGGACACGGCTGCCACCAGGTCGACGTGAAATTCGGCTTCAAGGACGAGCCGGACATCCCCGGCATCCTCGACCAGTGCGCGGCGCATGGCCTGGCGTTCGACATGATGCAGACCTCGTTCTTCGTCGCGCGCCAGACCGTGATCTCGACGCCGGGCGGGGGCATGGCGCCGTGGCGCGAGCACCTGTTCGTCGCGATGCAGCGCAACGCCCGCGACGCCGCCGATTACTACCGCATTCCAACGAATCGGGTCATCGAGCTGGGTACGCAGGTGGAAATCTAGCGGCGCCGCTCGTGCGAATGTGGACGGCGGGCGCCGACGCGGATAAGCTGGAGCCGGAGGGGAGTCCGCACCATGCACGATGCCGACCACAGCGCCGCCGGCCACGACGGCCAGGGATTGTCCGCACTCGACGGCCAGCGCCGCCCACTGGTCGCGCTGGCCGTCGGGCTGCTCGCCTGCTTCTGCCTGCTGCTGGGCGGCCTGCAGGGCTGGAGCGCCTGGCATGCCTACGAGGCCGAACGGGAGGACAGCCGCGTCGCCACGGCCAACATGGCGCGGGCGCTCGCGACGCATGCGGAGACGTCGATCCGGCTGGGCGACGCCGTGCTGACCGAGATGGTCGAGCGCGTCGAGCACGATGGCCTGGGCGAGGCCGCCACGGCACGCCTGACGGGACGGCTGCGCGCGATCACGCGCGACGTGGGCGAACTGCAAGGCCTGTTCGTGTACGGGCCGGACGGCAAGTGGCTGACATCGTCGCTGCCGCGCCCCATGCAGGGCAATAATTTCGACCGCGAATATTTCCAGTTCCACCTGCTGCACGGCGGGCGCGCGACGCACGTGGGCGTGCCCGTGCGCAGCCGGTCGACCGGGGTGTGGATCCTGCCGCTGTCGCGCCGCCTCGAAGCACCCGACGGCAGCTTTGCCGGCGTAGTGCTGGCCACGCTGAACCTGGCGTGGTTCGGCCGCTTCTACGACAGTTTCGATGTCGGCGAGAACGGCACGATCCTGTTCGCGTTCGACAACGGCACGCTGATCTACCGCCGGCCGTTCCGCGACGACCAGGTCGGCATGGACATCCGCAACGGCACCATCTGGCAGCAGATCCAGCGCGACGGCCAGGCCGGCTCGATGGTGGCGACACCCCGCATCGACAACGTCGAGCGCCTGTACAGCTACCGGCACCTGGCGGGCTATCCGCTGTTCGTCGCCAGCGGGCAGGCGACGGACGAGGTCCTGTCCGGATGGCGCCGCACCACGGTGCAGACGGCGATCCTGGGCGCGGCGGCCATGCTCCTGCTGGCGTGCGGCGGCGTGATCCTCGTGCGCCAGATCCGCGTCCGCGAACGGCTCGAGCGCGACCTGATCCGCGTGGGCGTCTCGCTCAGGCGCCACAACGCGTCGCTGCAGAACCTGGCCGACAGCGATGCGCTGACGGGCCTGGCCAACCGCCGCCTGTTCGAAGACCGCCTCGTGCGCGAATACGAGCGCGCGCGCCGCAGCGGGGCGCCGTTCGCCCTCATCCTGGCCGACGTCGACCACTTCAAGCAGTACAGCGACCGCTACGGCCACGCCGCCGGCGACGAGTGCCTGCGCAAGGTGGCCGGTGCCATCGAGAGCGGGGCGCGGCGGCCGGGCGACCTGGCCGCGCGCTACGGCGGCGAGGAATTCGCCATCATCCTGGCCGACACCGACCTCACCGGCGCCAACGCGGTGGCCGATACGATCCGCGCGGCCGTGGCGGCCCTGGACCTGCGCCACGCGGACAACCCGGCCGGCCGCGTCACCCTCAGCATGGGCCTGTACGTGGGCCATCCGGCGCTGGCCGAGCGCAACGATCCGCTGGCCTGGGTCGACGTGGCCGGCCGGCTGCTGTACGAGGCCAAGGACGCCGGCCGCAACCGCGTCGTGTCGCGCGAGGGACACGAAGCGGCCGCGTGATGCCGTGCGCTGGCCGGCCGTAAAAGGTCTACACTGATGTGGAGGCTGCCTCGCGATCTGATAGGCAAACCATGGAAGCGAACGACACATCGACCAAGCAAGGCAAGCGGACCCCGCTGCTCGACGACCAGTTGTGCTTTGCGCTGTACTCGACCGGTCTGGCGATGAACAAGGTGTACCGCAAGCTGCTGCGCAGGCTGGACCTGACTTACCCGCAATACCTCGTCATGCTGGTGCTGTGGGAAAAGGACGAGCAGACGGTGTCCGAGATCGGCGCCCGGCTGTTCCTGGACTCGGCGACGCTGACGCCGCTGCTCAAGCGGCTGGAGGCGGCCGGCCTGGTGAGCCGGACCCGTTCCGCCGCCGACGAACGGCAGGTCGTCGTGGCCCTGCGCCCCGCCGGCCGCGCGCTGGAGCAGGAAGCCGCCGCGATCTACGACGGCGTGCTGTGCGCCACCGCGTGCGAACCGTCCGATCTCGCTGCGCTCAAGCGTCAGCTGGACATGTTGCGCGGTAAATTGGCCGACCATACTTGAGGAATGCATATTTTTAGTCACAAACGCTTACGTGCCGGATGATGCGATTTTGAACACGGCCTGCTATCCTGATCGGAGGCTTCCAAGACAAAGGGGACACGCATGAATACCATCCATCTCGCATTGGCCGCCGGGCTGCTCGCCGCCGGCGGCGCGCACGCGCAGTTGCTGGACGGCGCGGCGGCATCGAAGGACTTGTCGGCCACGCGCACGCTGTCCCCGCCGTTCGCGAAGATCCAGCCCGTCCCGCGCACGTACATGGGCAATGCGGCGGAAACGGATGGCCTGCGCTACCAGGACAAGAGCGCGTTCGGCGTCTACGTCTCCGATCCGAAGCTGTTCGCGGGCGTCAACCTGTCGCCGAACTTCGCCATCGAGACGGGCTACGCGAACCTGTACACGCGCGGCTTCCACTTCGCCGATTACGCCCGGCCCGACGAGGTGAATGGCGCGCTCGGCACGAAGGGCGCCAACAGCTACCTGGCGGCGCGGCTGAACGTGCCCGTCAACGACCAGTTCTCCGCGTACGGCAAGCTGGGCGTCGCCGTCAGCGAGCGCGTGGCTCACGACAAGACGTATCGCAATACCGCGTCGGACACGGACGTCGGCCCGTACGTCGGCATGGGCGCGCGCTACAAGGTCGGCGAGAAGGCGTCCGTGACGGCGGGCTACGAGCAGTACGGCAACACCGCGAAGAAATGGGGAAGCGAGACCAATAACTCGGGCCTGCAGGCC
>NZ_JBKYMO010000258.1:0-8108 GCF_047302915.1 Massilia sp. CT11-108
GGACCTCGGCGCCAGCATGCTGGCCGCCGTCGCGCGCCCGCGCGTGGCGCTGCATGGATTGAACGGGAGCTGGGTCAAGCAGAGCCTCGACCCGCAGGAAGCGGACCTGATCGCGGGCCGCCGGCCGGGCGGCGATGCGGCCGCATGGGGCGTGGACACCGAGACCGGCGTGCTGGCCGTCCTGAACGACGGCAAGGTGGCGTCGTCCGCCGTGCCGACCGAAAACGGCGCGTATCCGTCGTACTACGCCGGCATCCGCGACGCGCTGCTCGGCAAGGCGCCGAATCCGGTGCCGGCCCATCAGGCGCTGACCGTCATGCGTTTGCTGGACGCCGGCCGGATCAGCGCGGCGGAACGGCGCGAAGTGCTGTTGTCCGAAGTCCCCGCCCTGAGCCTGCCTTAAGCCTGCCCTGCCTCCAGGTTCGCGCGCACCCGCTCCAGCAAGTCGAGCAGGGTCGCGCGGTCCGCCTCCGCAATCCCCTCCAGCGCCGTCTCGGCCAGCGCGCCATCATGGCGGTGCAGCGCCGCGAACATCGCCTTGCCCGCCTCCGACAGCGACAGCCGCGTGCTGCGCTTGTCAGTCTCGTCCGCGGCCGCGTCGAGCAGCCCGCGGTCGCGCAGGCCGCGGATCAGGCGCGCCAGCTGGGCCTTGTCGCGTCCCGAATGCGCGGCGAGGTCGCTCTGCGTCGCACCGGGCCGGCGCGCGAAGAAGCCCAGCACCTTGATCTCCATGTGCGCCAGGTCGTGCGGCCCGGCACGCAGGCTGCGCTGCTGGGCCGAGCGGTACAGGTGCATGATCGCGTGGACGCGTTCCAGCACCTCGAGCGCGGGCGACGGGGGATTTTGGTTGACTTCATCAACTATGTTTCGCATAATGGGCAGGTAGGTGACATTATCAACTAATTGGAGCAACGATGCAGCAAGCTGAACACCTTCTCGTCCGCCGCGTCCGCCATGAGCTCAAGCTGCGCGAACTGACCGTGGCGCGCATCGAACGCCTGGGCGACGCCTTCGCCGCCATCACCTTCACGGGCGCGGCGCTGGCCGATTTCACGTCCCTGTCGTTCGACGACCACGTCAAGTTCATGTTCCCGGACGCGGATGCAGACGGCGGACAGGTGAGGCGCGACTATACCCCACGGCGCTTCAGCCGCGAAGCCCTGGAGCTGACGATCGAGTTCGCGCTGCACGGCGACGGCAAGGCGTCCGATTGGGCACGCAACGCGGTGGTTGGGCAGCGCGCCCTCGTTGGCGGGCCGAAAGGTTCGATGATCGTGCCGTTGGAACTCGACTGGCACCTGTTGACGGGCGACGCGACCGCCCTCCCCGCCATCGCGCGGCGGCTGGAAGAACTGGCGGGCGGCAGCCGGGCGATCGTGCTGGTGCACGCGGCGCCGGCCGACCGGCGCGTGTTGAGGAGTGTCGCGGACGTGGACCTGCGCTGGTTCGATACGCCGGAGGCGCTCGTCGCGGATCTGCAGGCGCTCGCGCTGCCGCCCGGCCGCGGATTCGCGTGGGGCGGCGGCGAAGCGTCATTGATGGCGCGGGTGCGCCAGGTGCTGAACGAACAAGGCGTGCCGCGCGAGGCGACGCGGGTGTCGGCGTACTGGAAACAGGGCGTCGCCGAACATCACGAGAACCTCGCTTGACGACGTCAGGCTTTGCGCCTGCGCCGCGCCGTCACCAACCCGGCCAGCGACACGCCCATCAACGCCAGCGACCCCGGCTCCGGCACCGTGAACTCGTCCATCGCCCACGCCGTCGGGCTGCTGTTGTAGATGACGAGCGTATCGATGCCGGCCCAGTCCAGCTGGACCCAGCTCGGCGCCGTCGTGTCCAGCGTGAAGGCGCCCGACGTGACCAGCAGCTGGCCGTTGCGCCAGCCTTCGAACGAGATCTCCTGGTCGATCCAGGCCGACGTGAAGTACGCGCCGGTGAACGCCCACGCATTGCCGTCCGCCTTCGAAATCGTCGCGGGCTGGCCGAACCAGTTGTACGCCACGTTGGCCGGCGACACGACGCCCGCCTCGAAGCCGCTGCCCGGGTACGCATCGGCGCGGATCGTCCCCATGTTGTCCCAGGTGAAGCCCGCGTAGCCGGCGTCGATGGGCAGCGACTCGTCGCCCGGCAGGTCGTCGAAATGGATGACCGTCGCATGCGCCAGCGCGCAGGCCATCGTGGCCAGCAGGCCGATGATCGTCTTCTTCATGTTCATCCCTTTCAGTGTGCGATGCCGGCGACTTCGGCATCGCTCAGGGCCGCGTTATAGATGCGCAGTTCGTCGATCGCGCCCTTGTACGGCGTGTCCCAGTAATTCACGCCCAGCGCGAAGGTGCCGGTCGTCGTCGTGAACACGTTCGGGAAGTTCGTGCCGGAGAAGCGCTTGACGCCGTTCACGTACACGTTGACGGCGCCGTTGTTGACGGTGAACGCCACGTGCGACCACTGGTTCACGGGGATGTTCATGCCCAGTCCCGCGTCGTACCAGGCGGCGCCCGACCACAGCATCGACGCGCCGCCCACGCCGCCATGCCCCATCGGCAGGAAGCTGACCCACGAATCGGTCGTGCGCGCGCCGAAGAACGTCGTCGTGAACGCCGTCAATTGCGCGGGCTTCAGCCACATCGCGACGGTGTACGTGTTCGACGAGATCAGGCCGTTCGGCAGGCGCACGCCGGTCGCGCCGTCGAACACGGCCGCGTTGCCGCGCATGCCGGCGCCGTACGTCAGGCTGCCGCCCGCCGTGTCGATCTTGCCGCCGCTGACCGAGCCGGCCGCGAAGGCGCCGTTCGAATCCGCGAGATTGCCGTCGAACGCGTAGTACGCGACGAGGCCGCCCAGCTTGCGCACGGTGACCGTGAACGTCTTCGTCAGAGTGGCCGTGCCCTTCGTGATGCGCGCGGTCAGCGTGACGTTCACGGCGCCGCTGGCCGGCGTCGTCACGACGCCCGTGTTGCTGACCACCGCCGGGTTCGACGACGTCCAGCGGATGACGGCATTGCGGGCCGCGCTCGTCGGCAGCGTGAGGTTGCCCGTGACGGCCGTCGTGGCGCCGAGGCTCAGCTCATTGTAGATGGCGGTCGCGACCTGCATGTCGGTGCGCGGGATCAGGCGGCTGCCGAAGATGGCGATGCCTTCGCGCGACGACGCGGTGAACGTCGTCACGTACGACTTCGACGTCTCGTCCCACTGCGTCAGCAGCACGCCCTTGTACGTCGATGCGCCCGGCAGGTTGATCTCGACCTGGTTGGTGCCCATCCTGCGCCACGTGCCGGACACTGCCCCGGTGATGCTGCCGTTGGCGTTCAGCGTGATCAGCTGCGACTTCTTGATGGTCGCCGTGATGTCCTTGCCGTGGTTGACGTACAGGTAGTCGCCGAACACGAATTCAGGCCGCACGGCCGTCGCCGTCTCGTTCGCGTAGCGGTACGGCGCCACGACGGGCCAGCCGTCCGCGTTCATGAACATCTGGTGCACGCGCACCTCGTGCTGCTCGCCGCGTTCCGGGAAGCGCGTGTGGAAGATGAGGAAGTGCTTGCCGGTCGCCGGGTCGTACCAGGCCGAGTTGTGGCCCGCCGAGACATAGCCCGTGCCGATGCCGGTGCCCGCCTCGCCCAGCTTGCGCTCGAACAGGAAGTTACCCATCATCTTGACGCCGTACGGCGCGATCGACGCGTCGTCGAACAGCGGTTTCGACGGATCCGACTTCACGTTCGCCATCGCATTGCCCTGGGCGTCGTAGTACGGACCGTCCGGACTGGTCGAGCGCGCGACACGCATGTTGTAGCCGCCGTTCGCATCCAGGCCGCCGAACGAGGTAAAGAGGTAGTAGTACGACGTCGCCGGGCTGTACATGATGTACGCGCCTTCGATGCGGGAGTGGTTGCCGCCCGTGAGGCGCTTGCCGTAGCCCTGGTTCGGATACGGGAAGCCGGTGGCGGGGTTCATCTGCATGATGAAGATGCCGCCCGAGTACGAGCCGTAGACCATCCACAGCTTGCCCGCGTTGTCGAAGAAGACGTTCGGGTCGACGGTGTTCGGGTGCTTCAGCGCGTCGTAGACGGTGCCGTCGTAGCTCGGCTGGCCCCACATGCCGGACTTCAGGATCACGCCCTTGTTGACGTACGGGCCTTCCGGACTGTTCGCGACGGCGATGCCCAGCGCGGACCGGGGCGCGTCGCCCTGGCAGGCGTCGTAGTACATGTAGTACTTGCCGTCCGCGAGCTGGCGCACGTCCGGCGCCCACAAGGTCGTCGTGTTCGCCCACGCGAACGTCTCGGCCAGTTCCGTGTAGACGTTCTTCGAGCCGTTCAGGAACAGCGGATTGGTGGCGCTGACGCCGTCCGTCATCTGCGTCCACTTCATGAGGTCCTTCGACTTGGCCGACGCGAGGTGAGAGCCGAACACGTAGAACGTGTCGCCGGCCTTCAGCACGGAAGGATCGTGCACGGACGCGTTCTGGAACGTGGGGAGCGTGGCGCCCGCCTGGGCAAATGCATTGGCGGCGATGAAGCAGGACGCGAATAGCGCGCCCAATCCCGCCAGGGATAAGGGTTTGTTCACTGTAGTCTCCGTCTAATAATTATGGTTGCGGACGGAGAATGCGGCATTTTCAAATGCTTTGCAACAGGGCCGGCAGCGCATCTAAGTCACTGATTCGACCGGATAATTTACAGATTTCAGCAGAGAAACAGCTGCGATTCCAAAAAAACGGATTTAGGGTCGTAAATAAAAAATATGATGATCGCTGAGGGAATCCGCGATAACTTTTTTTGGAATGGAATCGATTCGAAAACCAAAAAAGATATCGCAGGTTTTTTTGCGTGTTACAAAAAATATTTTGCGGCCAGCGTTCCGTCGCGGCCCAGCAGGTACCGGTCGAAGTCGCGCGCGAGGAACAGGCTGCCCGCGTACTCGCTCCTCGCCTCCGCCTCCAGCGCGCCCATCGACAACGGCCCTTCGCCGTCCTGGTAACGGGGACTGAAATGGGTCAGCACGAGGTTCGGCAACCGGGCCGCCTGCGCCATCCGCGCCACCCGCAGCGCGGAACTGTGCATCGGCCCCGGCCCCACTTTCAGCAGCACCTCTTCCGTGTAGGTCGCCTCGTGGATCAGCACGTCGGCCGTGCGTGCCGCCTCCAGCAGCAGCGACGGGGCGTCGTTGTCGCCTCCCACGATGACCGTGCGCGCCTTGCGCGGCGCGAGCAGCCAGTCGGCGGCATGCAGCACGCGGCCGTCGTCCAGCACGACATCACTGCCTTGCTGCAGTTCGCCCCAGGCGGGGCCCGGCGCGATGCCGGCCGCGCGCAGGCGGGCCGTATCCAGCTTGCGCTCCACCGTGCGCTCCGTGAAGCGGTACGCCCAGGACGGGATCCGGTGCGACAGCGCGATGGCGTCCACGGCCAGGTCGGGCAGGACCGGCCTGCCGGCCAGGCCGTCGACGGCGATGAACTCGAGCGGATACGGCAGCCCCAGTTCACTCGTCGCCATCACGCCGTCGATGAAGGTGCGCAGCGCCGGCGGCCCGACGAGGGCCAGCGGGGCCGTGCGGTTCAGCATGCCGGCGCTGGCCAGCAGGCCGGGCAAGCCGTAGCAGTGGTCGCCGTGCAGGTGGGTGATGAAGATGGCGCGCAGGTCGTGCAGCGACAGGGTCGTATGGAGGATGCGGTGCTGCGTGCCTTCGCCGCAGTCGACGAGCGACCAGCCCCCGCGCGGCCCCCGGAGGGCGAGGCCGCTCACGTTGCGGGTCTTGCTCGGGGTGCCGGACGAGGTGCCGAGGAACTGGAATTCCATGCTGGATGGGCCAATAAGTGGTTTCGGTCCGATTATCCCCCGTTTCGGTCGGCCCCAAGGCGGTTTCGTCGCAGCCGGGTTGCCGCCGTCCGGGCCCGGCGGCACAATTCCGGCATGAACACCCTCTTCCGCTTTTTACCCTCCGCGCGGGGCGCGTGCCGCCCGATCGTCCGCCGCCTGGCTGACGACATCGGCCTGACCGTCATCGTGTGCAGCATGACCGCCGTCCTGATCACGCTCGTCAACGGCAGGACGTTCGAACTGTACGACCAGATGGTGTACTCGATCTGCGTCGGCCTCGTGGCGCTGGTGGTCCTCGACGGCGTCCGCCTCACGCTCCTCGACGATCCGGCACGGCGCCGCCGCTGGCTGGTGCCGTGCATCGTGCTGCTCGTCGCGATGGCGCCCGTCGCGCACTACACCGGCATCTCGATGGGCAGCCTGATCCTGGGCCACCCCCTGCCCGACCTGTCCGGGTACCCGAACGAACACGGCCAGAAAGGCATGATCGGGCTGACCTTCCTGGCGATCAGTGCGATGGCCCTCCTGATCCTGAACCGCGAACGAGTCGAGCGCATCAAGCTGGAACGCACCGAGGCCAAGGCGCGCGCCGAGACGATCGAACGCCAGGCCCTGCAGGCGCAACTGCGGCTGCTGCAGGCCCAGATCGAACCGCACATGCTGTTCAACACGCTGGCGAACCTGCAGGGCCTGATCGCCATCGACCCGCAACAGGCGAGCCGGATGCTGGACCACCTGATCCAGTACCTGCGCGCCACCTTGTCCGCCACCCGCGCCGAGACGACGACGCTGGCCCAGGAATTCGAGGCGGCCGAAGCGTATCTCGGCCTGATGGCCGTGCGCATGGGTGCGCGCCTCGCGTACCGCTGCATCCTGCCCGCCGAACTGCGGAGCGCGCGGCTGCCGGCGATGCTGCTGCAGCCGCTCGTGGAAAACGCCATCATCCACGGCCTCGAGCCGAAGATCGAAGGCGGCACCGTGACCGTGGAGGCGAGCGCGCGCGCCGGCCTGCTCGAGATCTGCGTCAGCGACACGGGCCTTGGCCTGGACGACACGCAGACCGCGGCCAAGGGCACCGGCGTCGGCGTAACGACGACCCGCGAACGCCTGCAGGTGCTGTACGGCGCGCGCGCCGCCCTGACCCTCATTCCCGCCCAGCCGCACGGCGTGCTGGCCCGATTGACGCTTCCTTTGGAGACCGCATGAACGCAACGCCACCCATCCGCGCCCTGATCGCCGAGGACGAACCGATCCTCGCCGCCACGCTTGCCGCGACGCTGCGGCGCCTGTGGCCCGACCTCGACATCGCCGGCACGGCGCCGAACGGCGTCGCGGCCGTGCAGCAGGCGCTGGAACTGCAGCCGGACATCCTGTTCCTGGACATCAAGATGCCGGGCCAGACCGGCCTGGAAGCGGCGCAGGAACTGGCCGAACGCTGGGAAGGTGTGCGCCCGTTCCCACACATCGTGTTCGTGACGGCGTACGACGATTACGCGGTACAGGCGTTCGAGCAGGCCGCCGTCGACTACGTGATGAAGCCGGTGAGCGACACGCGCCTGGCGCGCACCGTCGAGCGTTTGCAGGCGCTCGCGGTGCGGGACGCGCCGGCCGCTGACGGCCTCGCGCAACTCGTCGAGCAGATGCGCGCCCTGCTCCCGGCAGGCGCGGCACCGGCCGAGCGCCTGACGGTGATCCGCGCAGCGGTCGGCAACATCATCCGCATGATTCCCGTGCAGGAGGTGCTGTACTTCCAGGCGCTCGACAAGTACGTGAACGTGGCGAGCGCCGAGGGCGACGCGCTGATCCGCCTGAGCCTGAAGGACCTGCTGCCCCAGCTCGATCCGGACCAGTTCCGCCAGATCAGCCGCAGCGCCATCGTCAACATGCGGCACGTGACGAGCGCGAGCCGCGACGATGCCGGCAAGCTGACGCTGCACCTGCGCAACCGGGCCGACAAGCTGCGCGTCAGCCCGTTGTTCGCGCACCTGTTCAGGCAGATGTGATCAGCGCACGTCCAACCGGAACGGCGCGGCCGGCAGGCCGTCGCCGCCGAACAGGTTCACGAACGGCGCATCGGCCCACGCGTAGCGTACGCGCGTGACGCCGGGCGCCGCCGCGCCGCGCAGGACAATCCGGTCGCCGGCGACGCGCGCGTCGGCATAGCGGCATGCCTTGCCCGCGCACACCTCGAAGCCGATCGCGCGGTCGGCCGAATACGTCTTGAGGCCGCCGCCCGTGTCCCTGAACGTCACGACGATGTCCTTGCCCTTGCGCGCCGCCGCGACGGCCGTCGGG
>NZ_JBKYMO010000259.1:0-8099 GCF_047302915.1 Massilia sp. CT11-108
GTCGCGGGTTTTGGGGGCTGCCGCCGGTCGGGCGGCGGGGCGGGTGGGCGCGTTTAAAAAATCCGGCTATTGTTGCTTGGGGTCTTATAAAAATCCGGGGGGCGGGGGGCGCCGGCCGCCCGTTGTGGAATTACTGGCCCAGCAGGTGAGCGACGCCTGCGCGCTCTTCGTTCAGTTCGTTCAGGGTCAGGTTGATGCGCTCTTGCGAGAACGCGTCGATGTCCAGGCCTTGCACGATCTTGTACTCGCCGTTCTCGGTGGTCACCGGGAAGCCGAAGACGATGCCTTCCGGAATGCCGTACGAACCGTCCGACGGCACGCCCATCGTGGTCCACTTGCCGTTGGTGCCCAGCACCCAGTCACGCACGTGGTCGATGGCGGCGTTGGCGGCCGAAGCAGCCGACGAGGCGCCGCGGGCGTCGATGATGGCGGCGCCGCGCTTGCCGACGGTCGGCAGGAACGTGTTGGCGTTCCATTCCTGGTCGTTGATCAGGTCCTTGACCGACTTGCCGTTGACCGTTGCGAAACGGTAGTCGGCGTACATGGTCGGCGAGTGGTTGCCCCAGACGACCATCTGCTCGATGTCGCCGACGGCAGTGCCGGTCTTGGCGGCGACTTGCGACAGGGCGCGGTTGTGGTCCAGGCGCAGCATGGCGGTGAAGTTCTTGGCCGGCAGGTTCGGGGCCGATTTCATCGCGATGTGGGCGTTGGTGTTGGCCGGGTTGCCGACCACCAGGACTTTCACGTCGCGCGACGCGACGGCGTCCAGTGCCTTGCCCTGCACCGTGAAGATCTGGGCGTTGGCTTCCAGCAGGTCTTTACGCTCCATGCCCGGGCCGCGCGGACGGGCGCCGACCAGCAGGGCGACGTCCGCGTCCTTGAATGCGGTCATCGGGTCGCTGTGGGCGGTCATGCCGGCCAGCAGCGGGAATGCGCAGTCTTCCAGTTCCATCATGACGCCTTTCAGCGCCTTCTGTGCTTTTTCGTTGTCGATCTCGAGCAGCTGCAGAATGACCGGCTGGTCCTTGCCCAGCATGTCGCCGTTGGCGATGCGGAACAGCAGGGAATAGCCGATCTGGCCGGCCGCGCCGGTAACGGCAACGCGCTTAGGGGTTTTAGCCATGATGAATCTCCAAAGTGGGAAAGAAAAACGGGGCGACGCAGAGGATACGCCAGTTTGGGAAAACTGCAATCATACCAAAAGCACTACCCACGAGCCGGGCGTGCGACGGTTGCCGACAGGCGGGGCGCCCACGCTCGATCGATCGCGAGTGTATGCCCGTACGATTCCATCTGTCAATTCATATCATATGTCTTATATAAGACACATAATCTGAGGGTTTCTCCACTGGACGGACAATGGGATTTATGAAAAAATCGATGTCTATGAACCCAGCCCCGTCCAATCCGAACAGCAATGGCGCCACGACTACGAGCGCCGGCAGCGCTGTCGGCGGCGCGGCGCCTTCCCCCACATTCTCTCCACTTTACCAGCAGATCAAGGCGCTCATCACGCAGAGCCTGCAGTCCGGCGAATGGAAACCGGGCGAGCTGATCCCCAGCGAAGTCGAGCTGGCCGGCCGCTACAAGGTCAGCCAGGGCACCGTGCGCAAGGCCATCGACGAGCTTGCCGCCGAGCACCTCGTCGTGCGCCGCCAGGGTAAAGGTACGTTCGTCGCGACCCACAACGAGGCGCGCGCCCACTTCCGTTTCCTCAAGCTGATGCCCGACGAGGGCGTCCCCCAGCATTTCGATCACGAATACCTCGAGGTGAAGCGCATCCGTGCGCCGGCCGAGGTGGCGCGCCTGCTCGACCTGAAATCGGGCGACGCGGTCGTCTATATCAAACGGCTGATGAGCGACGGCGGCGCGCCGACGATCCTGGAAGAACTCTGGCTGCCGGGGCAGTTGTTCAAGGGACTGACGGCCGAGCGTCTCGCGGAATACAAGGGCCCGATGTATGGACTGTTCGAATCGGAATTCGGCACGCGCATGATCCGCGCGTCGGAAAAGATCCGGGCGGTAGCGGCCGATGCACCGACGGCGCAGGCGTTGAAAGTACCGGAAGGAACGCCGCTGCTGTGCGCGGACCGGGTGTCGTTCACCTATGGAGACAAGGCGGTCGAGTTGCGGCGCGGGCTGTATCTGACCTCCAAGCATCATTACCAAAACGAATTGTCGTGAATTGTTTTTGCGGCGGATCTATGCTGCTGCATGAATCGCTTGCAGCGATTACAATGCCTTGATTTTGGGCAAGCGTCGAAGAGCAACCCGGCGTAGTCCGGAGTCAATATAAATAAACGCTTTAAGGGAGGTGTTCCAATGTCCGAAGCCGTGAAGAACGCGCAAAAAAGAGGGCAGCCGATCCGTAATGTGAACATTACGGATATCACGATGAACTACAAGCAGCCGCCGTCGGCCATCGTGTCGATCCTGCACCGTATCAGCGGCTTCGTGCTGTTCCTCTTCCTGCCGTTCCTGCTCTACCTGTTCGAGCAGAGCATCCGTTCCGAGATCTCGTTCGCGCACTTCGCCGGGATCGTCAGCCATCCGTTCACGAAGATCGTCATCCTGGGCCTGTCCTGGGGCTACCTGCACCACTTCTGCGCCGGCATCCGCCACCTGTTCATGGACAACCACATGGCCCTGGACAAGGACGCGGCGCAGCGCACCGCGCGTTACGTGCTCGTCGTCGCCCTGGCGCTGACCCTGCTGGTCGCTCTCAAACTGTTCGGAGTGTTTTGATCATGGCTACCCCCAAGAATATCGGACAGCGCCGCCTCGTCGTCGGCGCGCACTACGGCATGCGCGACTGGCTCGCCCAGCGCGTCACCGCCATCGTGATGGTCATCTTCACCGTCATCCTGCTGGTCTCGTTCCTGACCGGCCAAAACTTCACCTACGAAGGCTGGGCCGGCCTGTTCGCCCGCCAGTGGTTCAAGCTTTTCACGATGGTCACGTTCTTCGGCCTGTTCTACCACGTGTGGGTGGGCATCCGTGACATCTGGATGGACTACGTCAAACCGGTCGGCATCCGCCTGACCCTGCAGATCGCCACGGTGCTCTGGCTGCTCGCCTGCGCCGCCTGGACTGTGCAAATTCTCTGGAGCGTGTAATCGTGGCAGCAATCAACACCAACATCCCCGTCCGCCATTTCGACGTCGTCATCGTCGGCGCCGGCGGCTCCGGCCTGCGCGCGGCGCTGCAACTGTCCGAAGCGGGCCTGAACGTGGCCGTGCTGTCGAAAGTGTTCCCGACCCGCTCGCACACGGTCGCGGCGCAGGGCGGCATCGGCGCATCCCTCGGCAACATGAGCGAGGACGACTGGTACTGGCACATGTTCGACACCGTCAAGGGGTCGGACTACCTGGGTGACCAGGACGCCATCGAATTCATGTGCCGCGAAGCCCCGAAGGTCGTGTACGAGCTGGAACACTTCGGCATGCCGTTCGACCGCAACCCGGACGGCACGATCTATCAGCGTCCGTTCGGCGGCCACACCGCCAACTTCGGCGAGAAGCCGGTGCAGCGCGCCTGCGCCGCGGCCGACCGTACCGGCCACGCGCTGCTGCACACGCTGTATCAACGTAACGTCCGCTCGCGCACGCACTTCTTCGTCGAATGGCAGGCGCTGGACCTGGTCCGCAATGCCGACGGCGACGTCCTCGGCGTCGTCGCGCTGGAGATGGAAACGGGCGACGTCATGATGCTGCAGGCGAAAACGACCGTGTTCGCCACGGGCGGCGCGGGCCGTATCTTCGCCGCGTCGACCAACGCCTTCATCAACACCGGCGACGGCCTCGGCATGGCGGCACGTGCCGGCATCCCGCTGCAGGACATGGAGTTCTGGCAGTTCCACCCGACCGGCGTGGCCGGCGCGGGCGTGCTGATCACGGAAGGCGTGCGCGGCGAGGGCGGTATCCTCATCAACAGCAACGGCGAACGCTTCATGGAGCGCTACGCGCCGACCCTGAAAGACCTGGCGCCGCGCGACTTCGTCTCGCGCTCGATGGACCAGGAAATCAAGGAAGGCCGCGGCGTGGGCCCGAACAAGGACCACGTGCTGCTGGACCTGCGCCACATCGGCGCGGACACGATCCGCAAGCGCCTGCCGTCGATTCTCGAGATCGGCCACAAGTTCGCCAACGTCGACGCGACCAAGGAACCGATCCCCGTCGTCCCGACCATCCACTACCAGATGGGCGGCATCCCGACCAACATCCACGGCCAGGTCGTCACGCCTGACGGTACCGGTTCGCAAAAGGTCGTCAACGGCCTGTACGCGATCGGCGAATGCTCGTGCGTGTCGGTGCACGGCGCGAACCGCCTGGGCACGAACTCGCTGCTGGACCTGGTGGTCTTCGGCCGCGCGGCCGGCAACCACATCGTCGCGCAGAACCTGAAGGAGCAGGGCAACCGCGCGCTGCCGAAGGATTTTGCCGACTACGCGCTGGGCCGCCTGAACCGCCTGGAAAATTCCACCGGCGGCGAGAAGGTGCAGGACGTGGCCAACGCGATCCGCGCGACGATGCAGAAGCACTGCGGCGTGTTCCGCACGCAGGCGCTGATGGACGAAGGCGTCAAGGAAATCATGGCCCTGGACGAGCGCCGCAAGCACGTCTCGTTCAAGGACAAGTCGAAGGTGTTCAACACGGCGCGCATCGAAGCGATCGAGCTGGACAACCTGATCGAAGTGGCCAAGGCGACCGTCGTGTCGGCTGCGGCGCGCAAGGAATCGCGCGGCGCCCACGCCCACAGCGACTACGAGCAGCGCGACGACGTGAACTGGATGAAGCACACCCTGTTCTACTCGGAAGGCAACCGTCTCGACTACAAGCCGGTGGTGACCAAGCCGCTCACCGTCGACACGTTCAAACCGAAGCCCCGCACGTTCTAACTAGGTACGAAATAATGGCACGCACAGTCCACCTGAAGATTTACCGCTACGATCCGGACAAGGATTCGAAGCCCTATATGCAAGACGTCACCGTCGAGCTGAAAGACACCGACAAGATGCTGCTGGACGCGCTGCAGCGCATCAAGGCCGACGTCGACGACTCGCTCGCGCTGCGCCGCTCGTGCCGCGAAGGCGTGTGCGGTTCGGACGCGATGAACATCAACGGCAAGAACGGCCTGGCCTGCACGACGAACCTGAACGAGCTGACGCAGCCGATCGTGCTGCGTCCGCTGCCGGGCCTGCCGGTCATCCGCGACCTGATCGTGGACATGACCAACTTCTTCAAGCAGTACCACTCGATCAAGCCGTATTTGATCAACGACTCGATCCCGCCTGAAAAGGAGCGTCTGCAGTCGCCGGAAGAGCGTGAAGAACTCGACGGCGTGTACGAGTGCATCCTGTGCGCGTGCTGCTCGACGTCGTGCCCGTCGTTCTGGTGGAACCCGGACAAGTTCGTCGGTCCGGCCGGCCTGCTGCAGGCGTACCGCTTCATCGCCGACTCGCGCGACGAGGCAACGAACGAGCGCCTGGACAACCTGGAAGACCCGTACCGCCTGTTCCGCTGCCACTCGATCATGAATTGCACGGACGTGTGCCCGAAGGGTTTGAACCCGAACAAGGCCATCGGCAAGATCAAGGAATTGCTGGTACGCCGCGCGATCTAAACCCGGCTCATCGAACCGAAACAGTAAAACTACCGTACTGCCGGCCTCCGGCAGCCGGAGTATAGTGTTGACCCAACAACGGACTCTAGTGTGAATACGCATCAATCCGACCCCGCCAACCGTGCCCGCCTGCGCTGGCGCGCCCGCCGCGGCCTGCTCGAGAACGACCTGATCCTCACGCGCTTCCTGGATGCGCATGAAGAAACCATGACGGACGAGGAAGTCGATGCGCTGACCCGTCTGCTGGACCTGGCGGATAACCCGCTGATGGACCTGCTGCTGGGCCGCGCCGAGCCCGAAGGCGAGGTCGACCTCCCGCACGTCCGCGCCCTGGTGGCGCGGCTGCGGCAAGCCTGAGCGAAACCGGAAGATTTCGTTTTATTTTGTCTTGTAGACTCACCTCCCAAAGAAGGAAGTGCCATGAACATCTCTGATACCAAAGCCACCCTGTCGTTCTCGGACGGCAGCCCATCGGTAGACATGCCGATCTACAAAGGCACGATCGGCCCGGACGTCATCGACATCCGCAAGCTGTACGGCCAGACCGGCAAGTTCACCTATGACCCTGGCTTCATGTCGACCGCCGCCTGCCAGTCGGCCATCACCTACATCGATGGCGACAAGGGCGAGCTGCTGTACCGCGGCTACCCGATCGAGCAACTGGCCGTCAACTGCGACTTCCTGGAGACCTGCTACCTGCTGCTGAACGGCGAACTGCCGAACGCCAAGCAGAAGGAAGAATTCGTCGCCACCGTGACCAAGCACACGATGGTCCACGAGCAGATGCAATTCTTCTTCCGCGGCTTCCGCCGCGACGCGCACCCGATGTCGGTGCTGGTCGGTACCGTCGGCGCCCTGGCGTCGTTCTACCACGACTCGCTGGACATCAACGATGCCAAGCAGCGCGAGATCTCGGCCATCCGCCTGATCGCCAAGCTGCCGACCCTCGTCGCCATGGCATACAAGTACTCGATCGGCCAGCCGTTCGTGTACCCGCGCAACGACCTGTCGTACAGCGCGAACTTCATGCGCATGATGTTCGGTAACCCGTGCGAAGAGTACAAGGTCAACGACGTCCTCGTCCGCGCCCTGGACCGCATCCTGATCCTGCACGCCGACCACGAGCAGAACGCATCGACCTCGACCGTCCGCCTGGCCGGTTCGTCGGGCGCCAACCCGTTCGCCTGTATCGCAGCCGGTATCGCCTGCCTGTGGGGCCCGGCACACGGCGGCGCGAACGAAGCCGCACTGAACATGCTGAAGGAAATCGGCTCGGTCGAGAACATCCCGGCCTTCATCGAGAAGGTCAAGGACAAGAACTCGGGCGTGAAGCTGATGGGCTTCGGTCACCGCGTGTACAAGAACTTCGACCCGCGCGCCAAGCTGATGCGCGAAACCTGCCACGAAGTGCTGAACGAACTGGGCCTGCAGGACGACCCGCTGTTCAAGCTGGCGATGGAACTGGAAAAGATCGCCCTGAACGACGACTACTTCGTGTCGCGCAAGCTGTACCCGAACGTCGACTTCTACTCGGGCATCGTGCAGTCGGCCCTGGGCATCCCGGTCTCGCTGTTCACCGGTATCTTCGCGATGGCCCGTACCATCGGCTGGATCGCCCAGTGGAACGAGATGATCGCCGATCCGGAACAGAAGATCGGCCGTCCGCGCCAGCTGTTCGTCGGTTCGACGGTCCGCGACGTGCCGACCATCGACAAGCGTTAATCGACGTATCCCGTCGTCGGAAAGCGAGTCTGCGGGCTCGCTTTTTTTACGCCTTCGTATAAAATATACGGTGTATAAATAAGGAGACTTCATGACGACCGGACACGTATTCATCGCCACGAGCCTGGACGGCTACATCGCGCGCCCCGACGGCGACATCGGCTGGCTGCTCGCCCGCGACGACCCGAACGAAGACCACGGCTACGATGCGTTCATCGCCGACAAGGACGCGATCGTGATGGGCCGCGGCAGCTACGAGAAGGTGGCGACGTTCGACACCTGGCCGTACGACCGGCCGGTGCTCGTGCTGTCGCGCCAACTGGCCGGTACGCCCGTTCCCGACCGCCTGCGCGGCAAGGTGCGTTTCGCGGACCTGTCACCGCCCGATGCCATGCGCGCCCTGGAGCAGGAGGGCGTCCGCCGGGTCTACGTGGACGGCGGCCAGGTCGTGCAGGCATTCCTGCGCGCCGGGCTGATCGAGGACATGGTCATCACGACCGTGCCCGTCCTGATCGGGGCGGGCCGGCCGCTGTTCGGGGCACTCCCGGCCGACCGCGACCTGGCCCTCGTCGCCAGCCGCAGCTTCCCGTCGGGCCTCGTGCAATCCACGTACCGCGTGCTGCCATGACGCGCCCGCGCGGCCGGCGCGCGGGCGGGCAGGGCGGGACGCTGGCTGTTATAGACATAAGCGAGCCCACCAGCCGGGCGTACATCGCGGGTGGCGGCGGGTGGGGGAGTAATTAATGGGGTGGGGG
>NZ_JBKYMO010000260.1:0-8082 GCF_047302915.1 Massilia sp. CT11-108
CCGGCGTCGGCGCTGCAGGATGGGCAGAAAGCGCCGCAGCTGCGCTTCATCGAAAAGAACTGCGTCCAGTGCGGGCTGTGTGCCGATACGTGTCCGGAAGATGCGATCCGGCTGGTGCCACGCCTGTCGTTCAGCGACACGCGCAAGCAGCCCGTGGTGCTGAACGAAACGCAGCCGTTCCACTGCATCCGTTGCAACAAGGCGTTCGGGACGCTGCGCATGGTCGAGAGCATGCTGGCGCGCCTGGCCGGACATCCCGCGTTCGCCGGTCACCTCGACCGCATGCGCATGTGCGGCGACTGCCGCGTGATCGACATGATGACGCCGACGGACGAGCAGACGATCCACCAGGCGCAGGAGCTGCGCCGGCGCTGACCGTGGCAGAATAGGCACGAGCCGCTATACGACCACCGGAACGGGCGCTCACGAGGCGCCCGTTTCGCAACCACAAGGAGACGACCGATGGCATCCCCGTACGAGCGCTTCATCCGCGCGCGCGACTTCCTGCACCAGCATCGCACCGACTACGCGACGGCCTACCGCGACTACGAGCCGCCCGGGCTCGACGAATTCAACTGGGCACTCGATTATTTCGACATGCAGGCGCAAGCCAACACGACGCCCGCGCTGTGGGTCGTGGAACAAGACGGCAGCGAGCGCAAGATCGGTTTTGCCGACATGGCGGCGCGTTCCAGCCAGGTCGCGAACTGGCTGCGCGATTGCGGCGTGCGGCGCGGCGACCGCGTGCTCCTGATGCTGCCGAACCGCGTCGAGCTGTGGGAGGTCATGCTGGCGGGGATCAAGCTGGGCGCCGTCCTCGTGCCGACGACAATGCTCGTGTCCGGCAACGACCTGCAGGACCGCCTGCAGCGGGGCCGCGTGCGCCACGTGATCGCGCAGGCGTCCGAGACGCACAAGTTCGCGGACCTCGCCGGCGATTTCACGCGCATCGCCGTCGGCGCAAGCACCCCCGGATGGCGCGATTACGCGGACAGCGCGACGGCGGCGGCAGGCTTCGTTCCGGACGGGGTCACGCGCGCCCTTGACCCGCTGCTGCTGTACTTCACGTCGGGCACGACCGCGAAGCCGAAGCTCGTGCTGCACAGCCACCAGAGCTATCCGGTGGGCCACCTGTCGACGATGTACTGGATCGGGCTGCGGCCGGGCGACGTCCACTGGAACATCAGCTCGCCCGGCTGGGCCAAGCATGCGTGGAGCTGCTTCTTCGCGCCGTGGAACGCGGGCGCCACCGTGTTCGTCTACAACTACGAACGCTTTTCCGCGCGCGCCTGCCTGGACACGATCGTGCGCTGCGGCGTGACGTCGCTGTGCGCGCCGCCGACCGTGTGGCGCATGATGATCAAGGAGGACCTCGCGCAGTGGCAGCCGCCGCTGCGCGAACTGGTCGGCGCGGGCGAGCCGCTGAATCCGGAAGTCATCGAGCAGGTCGAGCGCGCGTGGGGCATCCGCATCCGCGACGGCTTCGGCCAGTCCGAGACCACGTGCCAGATCGGCAATCCGCCCGGCCAGCCCGTGAAGCCGGGCTCGATGGGCCGGCCGCTGCCGGGCTACCGCGTCGCGCTGCTCGACATCGACGACCAGCCTGCGGAGGAGGGAGAGATCTCGCTTCGCCTCGATCCGGCGCCGCTGGGCCTGATGCTGGGCTACGAGAACGACGAGGCGAAGACCGCGGACGTCATGCGCGCCGGCCACTACCACACGGGCGACACGGCGCGCGTGGACGAGGATGGCTATTACTTCTACGTGGGCCGCAACGACGACGTGTTCAAGTCGTCCGACTACCGCATCAGCCCGTTCGAACTGGAGAGCGTATTGATCGAGCATCCGGACGTGCTGGAAGCGGCCATCGTCCCGAGTCCGGACCCGGTGCGCCTCGCGGTGCCGAAGGCGTTCATCGCGCTGCGTCCGGGCGTGGAGCCGACGCGCGCACTGGCCGCCGCGATCTTCGCCTTCGCGCGCGACCGGCTGGCGCCGTACCAGCGCATCCGCCGCATCGCGTTCGCGGACTTGCCGAAGACGATCTCCGGCAAGATCCGCCGGGTCGAGTTGCGCAGGGCGGAGGCGGCGGGCGATCGGGCCGTGCTTGAATTCAGGGACGACGAATTCGGCGCCTGAGCAGCCGACACGGTAAGATAAAGGCGTGCGGCAGGAATGCCGCGATCCGATCAATAATAGATCGTGTCCATCCAACCGAACGCCGATCCATGAACCCGTCCGTCAATCCGACCACATCGAAGCAGACCGCAAGCAAGGGCGCCGGCAAGCCGGCCCGCCCGGCCTCGTACGAGGTTCGGCAATCGCCCGTGCACGGCAACGGCGTGTTCGCGCTGCGCGACATCCCGGCCGGCGAGCGCATCATCGAATACCGCGGCGAGCGCATCACGTGGGACGAAGCGACGCGCCGTGCTGCCGAACGGGGCGGCCCGGTCAATCACACGTTCTATTTCAGCCTCGCCGACGGCAACGTGATCGACGGCGGCCGGCGCGGCAACGACGCCCGCTGGATCAACCACGCGTGCGAACCCAATTGCGAAGCCTACGAAGAAGACGGCCGCGTGTACATCCACGCGCTGCGCGACATCGACGCGGGCGAGGAACTCAATTACAACTATGCGCTGATCTACGACGAGCGCCACACGCCCGCGCTGAAGCGTTTGTTCGCCTGCCGCTGCGGCACGCCGGCCTGCCTCGGCACGATGCTGGCGCCCAAGAAGCGTGTGCGCAAGCAGGGGCCGCGCAAATCTGCCGGCGCCCCGACCTGAAGCATCCGGACCAGACATCGACACCACAACAACAGGAACCCCCGCCCGCCCATGAAACCCGTCGTCCGCAGCCTGCTCGAAACCGATCTCTATAAATTCACCATGTGGCAGGCTTTGATGCACATGCACCCGAACGCCATCGGCGAATACGAGTTCAAGTGCCGCAACACGCCCGCCTATCCGCTGGCGGAATTGAAAGAAGAAGTCGAACGCGAGTTGGACCATCTGTGCACGCTGATGTTCACGGAGGACGAGGTCAGTTACATGAGGTCCCTGCGCTTCATCAAAAGCGACTTCGCCGACTTCCTCACCTTGTTCCGTTTCCAGCGCAAGTTCATCCACGTGGAAACGGACGGGCCGCACCTGCGCATCCGCGCCTGCGGCCCCATCGTGCACGTGATGGGCTTCGAGATCTTCGTGCTGTACATCGTCAACGAGCTGTATTTCCGCCGCTTCGACCAGCAGGCCGCCATCGAGGAGGCGCGCAAGCGGCTCGACCAGAAAATCGCCGAGTTCCGCGCCTTCGACCAGGAACCGAAGAAGACCAACCCGTTCGAGTTCTTCGATTTCGGCGTGCGCCGCCGCTTCTCGGGCGACTGGCACGAGGAAGTCGTCGCCACGCTGGCACGCGAGCTGCCGCAGTTCTTCAAGGGCACGTCGAACGTCTACCTGGCGAAGACATTCAACCTGGTGCCGATCGGCACGATGGCGCACGAATACATGCAGGCGTTCCAGTCGTTCGACGTGCGCCTGCGCGATTTCCAGAAGAAGGCGCTGGAGGACTGGGTGCAGGAATACCGCGGCGACCTCGGCACGGCGCTGACGGACGTCGTCGGCATGGACGCCTTCCTGCGCGATTTCGACCTGTATTTCGCCAAGCTGTTCGACGGCCTGCGCCACGATTCCGGCGACCCGGTGGAGTGGGGCGAGAAGGCCATCGCGCACTACGCCAAACTGCGTATCGACGCGCGCACGAAGCGCCTCGTGTTTTCGGATGCGCTCACCGTGCCCAAGGCGCTCTCCCTGTACCGCCACTTCGCCGACCGCGTGATGACGGGCTTCGGCATCGGCACCAAGCTCACCAACGACACGCAGTACGACCCGCTGAACATCGTCATGAAGCTCACGCGCTGCAACGGCCAGCCCGTCGCCAAGCTGTCCGACAGCCCCGGCAAGGGATTCAGCACGGACGAGACGTTCATCGCCTATCTGCGCCAGGTGTTCGACCAGCACATCTGAACGGTTGCCGCTGTCAGTTTTTTCGCGACAAAGACTTTCGTGCTTTTTTATTGCGTTGAGTCTACTATTGTTTTGATATCGCTCACATTTGTATCGAATTCCCGGGGCGTCGCTCGGCCCTGACAGCAACGTCCACCAGGAGCGCACGTTTTGATAATGTTTTGGCAAAAAAATCCGTGTCGGGAGGGGCGGTCGCGTGCCATCACAAGAGGACCGGCCAGGCGCGCCTACCGGCTGACCGGATTGTTATTGGCGGTGGCCGGACTGCCGTGCCAGGCGACGCCGCAGGGCAGCGCGTTGCTCGACCTCAGTTTCGACCAGCTGGCCGATATCCGCGTTACCTCCGTGTCCAAGAACAGCGAGCGCCTGGCGGAGGCGGCGGCTTCCGTATTCGTCATTACGAGCGACGACCTGCGCCGCAGCGGCGTTGCCAGCCTGCCGGAGGCGTTGCGCCTGGCCCCGAACCTGCAAGTGGCCGAAGCAAGCGCCTACGGTTATACGATCAGCGCGCGCGGCTTCAACAGCAGTGCAGCCAACAAATTACTGGTGCTGATCGACGGCAGGTCGGTGTATACGCCGTTGTTCTCAGGCGTGTTCTGGGACGCGCAGGACGTGATGCTGGAAGATGTCGAGCGGATCGAAGTGATCAGCGGGCCGGGCGGAACCCTGTGGGGCACGAATGCGGTCAACGGCGTCATCAACATCATCACCCGTTCGTCCGCGGATACGCAGGGCGGCCTCGCCGGTGCCGGGGGCGGTAACCGCCGGGCCGATGGCGCGGTACGTTACGGAGCGAAGCTGGACAGCGGTGCGACCTACCGGATGTACGCGAAATACACGGGCCTCCGGCACACGTCGCTGGCAACCGGCGACCCCATCGACGACGGCGCCCACCATGTACAGGCCGGTTTTCGTGCCGACTGGCAGCACGGTATCGACCGGTTCACCGTCCAGGGTGACGCTTACCATGGTATCGCGGACCAGCCTTTGCCCGGCATGATCGCGATATCCGGGATGCAGCTTGCGCTGGGCCCGATCACGCTGGCCGGCGCGAATCTCAACGCCCGCTGGGAGCGCCAACTGGAAGCCGGGGGGCGCTTCAGCCTCCATGTGATCGAAGATCATACCGAACGCACCGTGCCGCCGACGTTCGGCGAGGTGCTCGATATCGTCGATGTCCAGTTCCAGCACAACCTGGCGCCCATCGGCATGCACGCGCCGGTGTGGGGCGCGGGCTACCGCTACAGCATCGATCGGGCCCGCAACAGCCGCTACGTCGCCTTCCTGCCGGCGGACCTGAACCAGAAATGGGCCAGCCTGTTCGTCCAGGACGAGGTGTCCCTGCGTGCCGACCTGCACCTGACCGTCGGCACCCGCCTCGAACGCAACGACTATACCGGCGTCGAAATTCTGCCCAATGCCCGGCTGGCCTGGACACCGGCACCCGGGCACACCCTGTGGGGCGCGTTGTCGCGCACCGTACGCGCGCCGTCGCGCTTCGACCGCGACATCTATGTGCCGGGCGCGCCGCCGTACCTGCTCGACGGCGGATCGACCGTGAAGTCGGAGACGGCGCGGGTCGCGGAACTCGGCTATCGCGGCCAGGCCACCGCGACGCTGTCCTATTCGGTCACGGCGTTCCATGCCCGATACGACGATCTGCGCACGCAGGAGGTCGCGGCCAGCCGCACCTATGTTTACTACGCCAGCAAGATGGAGGGGAGCACCCGCGGCATCGAGATGTGGGGCACGTGGCAGGCCGCGCCGCACTGGCGCCTGAACGCGGGGATGAATGCGCTGCATGAAGGGCTGCGCCTGCAACCCGGCAGCAACGACGCCGGGGCCACCGCGACGGCCGGGCTGGACCCCGCGCATCAATGGCTGCTGCGTTCATCGCTGGACCTGGACGGCGGGCGTTCGCTCGATTGCACGCTGCGCCATGTGGCCGCGCTGTCCGGCCCCGACGTGCCGGCCTACACGAGCGTGGATCTGCGGTATGGCTGGCGGCCGCGCCCGGACTGGGAGTGGTCGATCGCCGCGCAGCACCTGAACGGCGGCGGGCACGCGGAATTCACCCCGGCGGCGACACGCAGCCAGTTCGGCCGCGGCGTCTATGCCAAAGTCGTCCATCGCTTCTGAACCGCCCGCGCCACGACGACGACCATGTTCATTTCCAGGCTCCAGCGTAAGGGCGCCGCCGGCTTGCGGGGCCGGCTGTCGGTGCTTGCATGCGTTCTCGTCGTCATGGCCGGCGCCGCGCGCGCCGATACCCAGGCGAACGGAAGCTCCGGCCAGGTCGTGCGTCAGATCGAGGCCGCTTATCTGTACAAGTTTGCCAGCTTTGTCGAATGGCCGCCCGAGGCGTTTGCCCGGCCCGACAGCAGCTTCACGATCGGCCTGGCCGGCTCGGACGCGCTGGCCGACGAACTCGAGGCCAGCCTGGCGGGACGCACCGTGAACGGGCGCAAGGTGGCCGTGCGCCGGCTGCGGCGCGGCGAGGCGCCGACCGACGTGCAGATGCTGGTCGTCGGCACGCCGGATGCCCGCTGGGCGCGCGAGCTGTATGCGGCCATCAAGGACCGCCCGGTCCTGACGGTCGCCGAACCCGGTGCCGAGCCCGGCGCCGACAGCATGATCAGCTTCACCGTCGTCGACGACCGCCTGCGCTTCGAAGTGGCGCTCAGGCCGATCAAGCCGAGCCGTCTGAAGATCAGCGCACTGATGCTGAGTGCAGCTTACAAAGTGGAAAAAGGGAATCCGTGATGCTGCGCTCCTACTCCATCCGCAACAAGATGTTCGTCATCGTGTTGTCGACCACGCTGGTGGCGCTCGCCGTGGCGCTGGTCGGCAATGTGGCCGGCGACATCTGGACCTACCACCGCGGGCTCGTGACGGAAATGACGACCCAGTCGACGCTGCTCGGACGCATGACGGCGCCGGCACTGGCGTTCGACGATCCGAAGCTGGCGACCAGCAACCTGCACTTGTTCGACACCTGGCCGAACATCGAGGCCGCGGCGATTTATGACGAGCACGGCAAGCTGTTCGCGTCGTATGTGCGCCCTGGCCACGGCAAGGACCTGCCGGTGCTGCCGGAGGCGGACGGCGCGCAGGTCGACGGGGCGCGCCTGAACGTGTTCCGGCGCATCGTCGGCGAGAGCGGCATCGTCGGCACCGTCTACATGTGTGCCAGCTACGATCCGACGAGGACTGTTGCGGTCGACGTCGCCATCGCCGTGGTCGTCTGGCTGATCGCGATGGCGATTGCCCTGTTGATGGTCGTGCGCATGGAGAAGCTGGTGAGCCGTCCAATATTGGCGGTCGCGGAGACGGCGCGCGACGTGGTGGCCCAGCGCGACTATTCGCGCCGCGTCGAAGCCAGCAGCAGCGACGAAGTCGGCATGATGGTGGGCGCGTTCAACGACATGCTCGGCGAGATGGAGCGCCGCACCGGCGAACTGGAGTCGTCGAACCTGGCCATCATGCGCGAAGTGGAACAGCGCGAGCGCGCCCAGCGCGAGGTCATGCGCCTCAACGTCGACCTCGAGCAGCGCGTGACGGAGCGCACCTCGGAGCTGGAACTGGCCAAGGCGGCGGCGGAGGAGGCGAACCAGGCAAAATCGTCGTTCCTGTCGAGCATGAGCCATGAATTGCGCACGCCGCTCAACGCCATCCTCGGCTTTACGCAACTGCTTGCCAACGACGCCCAGCCGAACAACGTCGAGCGCAAGAAGGAATTTACCGGCTACATCCTCAAGGCGGGAAAACACCTGCTCACGCTGATCAACGAGGTGCTCGACCTTGCCAAAGTCGAGTCCGGGGCGGTCACGCTGTCGCTCGAGGCCGTGGCGCTCGAGGAAGTCATCCAGGAATGCCGGGCCATGATCGAACCGCTGGGCGACCAGCGCGGGTTGCGCATGACGTTTCCCGACGCGCCGGGCGTGACCGTGCTGGCCGACCGGACGCGCCTGAAGCAGATCCTGTTGAACCTGTTGTCGAACGCGATCAAATACAATCGGGCCGGTGGCGTGGTGGCGCTCGACTTTGTGCCGGACGCGGC
>NZ_JBKYMO010000261.1:0-8059 GCF_047302915.1 Massilia sp. CT11-108
CGTCGGCCCGCGCACGAAGTCGCCGAAGCGGGCGTGGCGCGTGCCGACGAGGCCCCACGCGACGCGCAGGACGGCCAGCGCCAGCACGGTGCAGCCGAGGGTCACGTGCACCAGCATCCAGCGCTCGTGCCCGGCCGTCAGCCAGGCGCCGGCGAAGCTGGCCGCCAGCAGCCAGTGGAATACGCGGACCGGCAGGTCCCACACAAGAACGTTTTTCATGCTTGCCTCCTGACCCTCATCATCGGCAAGCCTGCTTAAGGTTTTCTTATCGCCTCACTTGGCCGGGACGATCCGCCACACGACGCCGCCGCCGTCATCCACGACGAGCAGCGCGCCGTCCGCCGCCACCGTCACCGCGGCCGGGCGGCCCCACACGTCGCGGTCGGACAGCACCATGCCGGTCATGAAGTCCTGGTACTGGCCCGTCGGCGCGCCGTTCTTCATCATCACGCGCACGACCTTGTAGCCGGTGCGGATGCCGCGGTTCCACGAGCCGTGCAGCGCCAGGAAGATGTCGCCGTCGTACTCTTTCGGGAACGCGTGCTTCGCGCCCGCCGGGGCGTGGTACACGGTCATGCCCAGCGGCGCGGAGTGCGCCTGGATCAGCGTGTCGGGCACGGTAATCTTGTCCTTCAGGTCCGGGCGGACGCCCTTCAGGCGCGGGTCTTCGTGCGCGCCCAGGTAGTACCATGGCCAGCCGTAGAAGCCGCCGCGCTTCACGCGCGTGACGTAGTCCGGGGGCAGGTTGTCGCCCAGTTCGTCGCGCTCGTTGACGCTGCAATACAGGTCGCCCGTGTCCGGATGCACGAACATGCCGACGCAGTTGCGCAGGCCGTTCGCGTAATTGCGGCGGTTCTTGCCGTCCGGGTCGAACGCGAGCACGGTGGCGCGGTCGGTCTCCTGGTTCCACGTGCCGCCCAGGCCGTGCGCGGCTTCCCATTGCGCGAGCGGCTGCGGCGGCGTGGCGCCGATGCCTTCGCCGACGTTGGTGGCCGAGCCGACCGAGACGAACAGCGTCTTGCCGTCCTGCGAGAACGCGAGCGAGCGCGTGATGTGGTTGCCCAGGCCGTCGACGATCTTCTCGACGATCGTCTCGGGCTTGCCCTTCGCCTTCAGGTCGCCCGCGGCGTAGGGGAAGCGCACGACCGAATTCGCGTTGGCCACGTACAGGTATTTCGGATTCGCGGCCGGCCACAGCGCGAGGCCGTACGGGCGCGACAGGTCCGTTGCGAATACGCTGTCCGTGCCCACCTTGGCGCCGTCGGCCGACAGGCGCAGGATGCGGACTTCACCCTTGCCCGAATCGGCCAGGAGGATGTCGCCGTTCGGCGCACGCAGCGCGTAGCGCGCCTTGCCCGTGTCGGCCAGCACGCTGACCTTGAAGCCTTTCGGCACGGCCGGCAGCGCGCCGTCCGGACGCTTCGCGAGCTTGGGGCCATTGCCCGCGCTCTCGCTGGCAAACGGTGCGACGAGCTGGTCGACCGTGATGTGGTGCACGTCGCCCGGCTTGTCGTCGGTCCAGGCGCCGGTACGCGCGCCTGTCGCGGCGGCGGTTTTCGGTGCCGCCGATTTGCCGCTTTGCGCGGCGAGATAGTCGATCACGGCACCGCGTGCTTTTGCGTCCGCGATCCCGATCGGCATCGCAGTGCCCGGCACATCCTTCGTCGGGTCGCGCAGGAAGACGTCGAGCTCCGCGCGCGTCCACGTCTTGCCGGCCGCACCGGCCTTCGACAGCGCATCCGTGTAGTTGTAGCCCGGTGCCGAACCGGCCTTGCGGCCCACGACGTTGAACAGCGGCGGACCCGCGCGCGAGCCCATGGCGGCATCGGCCGTGTGGCAGCTGGCGCAGTTCTGTTCGAAATAGGTCTGGCCCGCGGATGGTGCGGCCGACGCCGCGGAGGCGGCGCCCAGCAGCGCCAGTGCGGCGGCGATCTTGTAGTTCATTTTTTCTCCCCAGGTGAATCAGTCGATCATGAAGACCGGATAACGGCGCCACTCCGGCTCGCGCCAGCGCGCGCAGTGCGCAAAGATGAAGTCGAGCACGGCACCCTGATCCCGCAGCAGGTCCGGATTGGCGGCCTTCCAGGCGCCGAACTTCGCGGCCAGGTCAGGCTCGGCAGCCAGCAGGCGCTCGGCCTCGTCCTCGAACACGTAGTCCGAATACGCTTCCTTCTTTTCCAGCACGCTGTTGAAGAAACCCCAGCGGAAGAAGCTGTCGTGGGCCTGCGGTTCCAGCGTCTCGACGGCGTAGCGGACCTGGTCCTGGTCGAGCGGGACGAGGTAGTCGCCGGCACGGATGGTCACGGTCTCGCGCACGCGCTCCAGCTGCACGTCGTCGTGGAACATGTGGCCTTCGTAGGCGTGCGGGCGCGTCGTCAACGCGGCGATGCGGTAGACGGACACCTCCTGCGTGCGCTCGGCCTCCACCCGCTCCAGCCTGACGCCGTTCCAGCGCAGGCGCTCGATCGCTTCGCGCCACTGCTGCGGCACGACATAGGCCTTCGGTGCCGGCACGACGACGTCGGCCGGGAAGCGGTTGTAGTGCGCGATGTCGCGTTCGAACGGCTCGTTGCGGTCGTAGTACAGGCGCTGGTAGTCGCCGAGGACGCTCGCCTTGTACTTCGCCGCATAACCCTTGAAGCGGAACGTGGACGGATTGGCTTCGTCCATCGCCCAGTGCACGGGCCATTCGCGGCGCGTGTGGCCGGCCGCGCGGGCGGCGCGGCGCATCTGCACGATCCTGGCGCCGTTGGCGATGGTGAAGTCGAGCGCCGTCTCGACGAGCGCGCGCATCGAGTGGTAGCGGTCGGCGAAGGGCTTCAGCATGTGCGTCTCGGGCATGAAGCCGATCGTGTCGTGCAGCGCCGCATAGCCCGTCGAGAAGCGCGCCGTCTCGAGGAAGTCGGCGATACCGTCATCCGGGCTGTCCTTGACGGGGTTCACGTACGGGCACATGGGCCAGCCGCGCTTGTCCATCTCCGCGTACATCGCGGGCAGCATGGTATCGCGCAGGAACGTGCCGAGGTCGCCGCCCAGTTTGTCGGCCTGGGTCGGGATCAGGGTCATCGTGTAGCTGTAGTCGGCGCCGTTGGACGTGTGCGTATCGACCATCACGTCCGGATCCCATTCCGTGAACAGTTTATTGAAGGTCTGCGCCGTCAAGGTGTCGCACTTGACGAAATCGCGGTTCAGGTCGAGGTGGCGGCTGTTGCCGCGAAAGCCGAACGACTCCGGGCCGTCCTGGTTCACGCGCGACGTATTGGCGCGGTTGAACGCGCCGTCCACGTTGTAGAGCGGGACGAACAGGAACACGGTTTGCCCCAGCGCCGCAAGGCGGTCCGGCTGCTGGCAAAAGTCGCGCACGAGCGCCATGCACGCATCGACGCCTTCCGGTTCGCCCGGATGGATGCCGTTGTTGTTGAAGAAGACGGGACGGCCCGCGGCCTTGATCTGCGCGCGGTCGAACACGCCGTCGGCCGAGATGACGCCGGCGTGGATCGGCACGCCCGCGTCGGAGGTCCCGACCACGGAAAAGCGCAGCACCCGGGGGTATTGGTGCGCGAGGTTTTCGTACCAGGCGATGCAATCGGACCAGGTCGTGGTCTGATTCTGGTTGCCCTGCTCGAAAGGCGTCTGCAATGCGTTCAGCATGGTGTCGTTTGCTATCTTGTGGAAGTCTGAGGTCGCTACTCTACCTCAGATGACTGCGCTCAGGCAGCCGCCACGTCCGACAGCGGGAGGGTGATGGCGACGAGGGTGCCCTCGCCGGGATGCGACTGCACGTGGATGCTGCCGCCGAGGGCGAACACGCGCTCGCGCATGCCGATGATGCCGATGCCTTCCGACGCCACGGCCGGATCGAAGCCTTCGCCGTCGTCCTGCACTTCGATGTGCAGCGCCCCGTCCTCGTCGGACAGCGCGAGACTGACGCGCGCGAAGCCGGCCTGCGAGTGCTTCATGATGTTCGACAGCGCTTCCTGCACGATGCGGTAGGCGGAGATCGCAAGCTCGTTGCCGATCTTGGAAAAATCGCCCTGCGATTCGAATTCGAAGTGCACGCCGGAGCTGCGGTAGTGGCTGACCATCTCCTCGACGGCACCGTGCAGGCCGAGCATGTCCAGCACTTCCGGACGCAGCCGGCGCACGAGGCGGCGGCCGTTCGCGTACAGGTCCAGCGCCAGCTTGGTGATGGCCTGGGCCTTGGCGCGGATCTGGTCGATTTCCTCGCCCGGCGTGGCCTTGGCGGCGAGCTGCTGGATCGTCTGCGATTCCAGGCGCACGGCGATCAGCGAGGCGTTCAATTCGTCGTGGATCTCGACGGCGATGGATTTTCTCTCGTCCTCGATGATGCTGTTGACCTTCTGGATCAGCTTGCGCTTGTCGGCGTCGGCGCGCAGCGCCTCGTTGCGCGATGCAAGCAGGTCGCGCGTGCGCTCGGCCACCTTGTTTTCCAGGTCCTGCTTCGATT
Source organism: Massilia sp. CT11-108 (assembly GCF_047302915.1). Lineage (NCBI taxonomy): Bacteria > Pseudomonadati > Pseudomonadota > Betaproteobacteria > Burkholderiales > Oxalobacteraceae > Massilia > Massilia sp. CT11-108. The sequence continues at coordinate 4,469 of NZ_JBKYMO010000261.1, forward strand.
GATCCAGCGCCACCGACATCTCGCCGATCGACGCCTGCAGTTCGCCCACCTCGCCGCCCGTCGTGACGGGCAGCTGCACGCGGTAGTTACCGCCGCGGATGCGCCGCAGCACGGAGATCGCCTCGCGCAGCGGCACGGTCAGGCTGCGCGCGAGGATGTACGCGAGCGCGCCGCTGGCGGCCAGTGCCAGCGCGGCCATCGCCAGTTCGACGCGGAAGCGGTGCAGCTGCTTGGCCAGCATGTTCGTGGGCGACATCGTCACGCGCACGAGGCCCACGACCTCCGTCGTCAGCGTGGGCGGACGCGTGTCGCCAGCGGCGGAGACGTGCGGCGTGCCGTTGTCCGAGAACAGGTTGAACCACACGACCTGCTTGCTGATCTGCGCCTCGAACGAGCGGCTCTCCGCCTCGATCGGGTGTTCGGACGCGACGGAGACGGGGGTCTGGCCGTTCATGTCGACGACTTCGATGCGGTACACGCTGCTGTCCGACTGCACGAGGCCGTTGATGGTCAGGCGCAGGTCGGACAGGTTGCCCGAGATGACGTTGTATTCGCTGGTCTCGGCGAGCGCGCGCGCGAGGATGCGGCCGCGCTCCGCCAGTTCCTCGTCGACCTGGGCGCGGTGCGCGTACCACGAATACCAGACGAAGGACGTGAACAGCAGGGTTACGGGCAGCATGGTGATGAACGCCATGCGCAGGCCGATGCTCCAGCCGCGCCAGAACTGCAGCGCGCCGGGCCGCAGCCTGGCGGGCCGCAAGGTGACGGAGCGCAGTTTGGCGGCGCGCAGCGAGGCGTCGCGGAGGGCGGCGGGGCGTTTCATGGCTGGCGTGGCGGCACGGGCCGGGCAAAGTGGCGCACGTTGTCCGGCACCTCGACGTCGAGCGAGCGCGCGACGCCCTCGTTGACGATGGTGTGGAAGTAGCGCGGGAACTGGGGCGCCGGCAGCTCGCCGCCGGCCACATAGCTGGCCACGATCTCGGCCACCTGGGCGTTGATATCCTCGACCTCGGAATACGTCGTCGCCAGCGCGCCCGCCTTGACCATGTCGGCCGAGAAGCCGATCACGCCCTGCTTGTGGCGGTAGGTCGAGAGCAGGATGTTGCGGAAGTGTTCCGGATTGTAGACGGCGCTGTCGGGCAGCGCCAGCAGCACGTCGGTCTGTCCGATCTGGCCCAGCAGGCGGTTGATGTCCGCGTCCGGATCGGCCTGCAGCACGTTCACGTGCTCGTTTTCCAGCATCGGCTTGAGGAATGCGGTGTCCGGGCCGAGGATGGCTGCCACGCGCACGGGACGCCGGTACAGCAGGGCCACGAGGCGCAGTTGGTCGGCCGGCGCCGGCTCCGCGTACACGGCCGTGAACATTGCTGCGCGCGCCGGCGGCAGGGTGCCGAGGATGGAGCGCACGACCTGGCTCGACGTGAACGTGGAGACGACGACGCAATCGCAACGGCGCTGCGCCACTTCGCGCAACGCGGCCGGGCCGACCGTCACGTACAGCATGCGCCGGTGCTGGGCCAGTTCGGTGCGGAACACGGAGAACACGGGCACGAGGCGGCGCGTGATGTCGTCCACGATGCGGCGCGTGATGGCGCTGTCGTCCGTCGTGACGATCTGGAAGCGGTAGCCCTGCACGGGCTCCGGCTTGATGTCGCGGGTGGAGAACGCGTGCGCGGACGTCGTCAACATCAGGGCGGCCAGCGCCAGCACCACATTGGGTCCCTGCCTGCGCGGGGACGACGTGCCGACGCAGGCACCGTCGTTCCCGCGCAGGCGGGAACCCAAGTTTGCAAACCGGAGCACGGACGACAACACGGCAACGAAACGGGTCAGGGCTCGATCAAGCCATGCTTGACGGCGAGCTTGGTGATGTACGCCTGCCGGTGCACGCCGAGCTTCTCCTTCACGGACTGGCTGATGTTGCTGATGGTCTTGGTCGACAGGTTGAGGCGCTCGGCGATCTCCATATTGGTCAGGCCCTCGGCCATCAGCTTGAAGATCTCCAGGCTGCGCTCGTCCAGCTGCGACTGCGGCGAGACGTCGCCGCGCACGGCCAGGCTGGCCAGGCGCTCCGCGATCTGCGGCAGGAAATACAGCTTGCCCGCGTGCGCGTGGCGCACGGCATCGGCCAGGTCGGCCGGGTCGCAATCCTTCGTCACGAACGCGTGCGCGCCCAGGCGGTAGGTTTCCTTGATCAGGCTGTCCTGGTCGAACTGGCTGAGGAACACGATCTTGGCCTTCGGGTCGGTCCGGAGGATGTTCTGCGCCGCGTCCATCCCCGTCAGCTCGGTACCGAAACGGATGTCGAGCACCGCCACGTCCGGCTTGAATTCCGCATACATCGCGGCCGCCTCGCTCGGGCTCTTGGCCTGGCCCACCACTTCCATTCCCTGCGCCGACAACGACATCGCGAACCCGGTCATCACGATCGGGTGGTCGTCCGCCAGCATCACGCGGATCGGCTTTTGCTCTTTCTGCACGTTCGATTCTCCAGGCTACTTCTGCTTTCAGGCGAAAGCACAGAGACGATTATTCCACACAACAGCACCGGGCGCGAGGCGGCAAGCATTCATTTTCCAAATTGTCAAGACGGCCACGGCAATAAAGTGGAATGATACATTGCCATGAAATCGCTTTGCCGATTGCTAGCAAATAGCATATATTCATTCCGTTCGATGGATTTTCCGCTTCACTCCGTTTTACCTCCGGCAATGCCGGTACAACAACAAGGAGGATGGCCATGCAATTCACGAGTCTCCCGGGCGGCAACCGCCCCGATGCGAAAGCCGCGAAATTCGTCCTCGTCGCCGCCCTGCACGTGGCACTCGGCGCCGTGTTCATCCACAGCATCAACACGAAGAAGATTTCCCTGTCCAGCCTGCCGGAACAGGTGCTCGTCATGATCGAGCCGGAGCGCCCGGCGCCGCCACCGCCGCCCGAGCCGCCGAAGCCCACGCAGCAACTGGCGCCGCCGGACGTCGTGGTGCCGAAGGTCGAGGTGGATGTGGCCCCGCCGCCGGTGCCGAGTCCCATCCAGGCGACCACGGCGTCCGACCCGTCGCCGTTCCCGGCCATGCCGTCCGACCCCGTGCCGGACACGCCGGCCACGCCCAGCGCCAACCCGGGCCAGATGCGCACGGCGGTGCTCGCGGACGCCAATGGCTGCGCCCTGCCCGACTATCCGGCCGCGGCCGCGCGCCGGGGCGACACCGGGACCACGACCCTGGCGCTGCTCGTGGGCGCCGACGGCCGCGTGAGTTCCTCGCGCATCGAACAATCGAGCGGGTCGCGCGACCTCGATCGCGCCGCCATCAATGCCCTGACGCTGTGCAAATTCAAGCCCGCCACGAACAACGGCGTCGCGGAAGCCGGCTGGGCGAAGCTGGCCTTCGTCTGGAAGCTCGACTAGTTGGTGGCGAACAAAGGGAGACGCACGATGCGTCACGTACCTCGACCGGCCGTATGGGCGGCCTGCGGCCTGGCCTTCCTCCTCGCCTGGCTCATGCTGCAGCCGCGCGCGGCGCCGGTGCCGACCGGCCCGTTCGTCCCCGGGTTCAACGCGGCGCGCGCGCAGGCGCACGTGCAGGTGCT
>NZ_JBKYMO010000262.1:0-8040 GCF_047302915.1 Massilia sp. CT11-108
CCCCCCCCCCCCCCCCCCCCCCCCCATTTTTTTTTAATTCAACCGGCCACCACCTATATAAACACCTCTCTTTTGGTCGGCAGCGTCTGTTGTGTATAAGACCCAGCGCCCCCCCGGCGCAGGCGCCGTGCCCAGCGGCGCTGGGCGAGGTCGTACAGGCGCGGCCCGACGTGGCGCAGCCAGCCGCAGTAGCCGGTCGTGACCGGCAATTCGAGCAGTTCGCGCCGCCCCGCCTGGAACCAGAACGGGTGCTCATCGAACGTGCGGAAATCCGGGCCGCCGTCTTCCGTAAACGCGCTGTAGGGGACGACGCTCGCATCGACCTCGTAGCCGAGCGACGCGATCGACTCGGCCGTGTGCGGACCGAGGCCGTAGCGGCCGGCCTTGAATGCGAGCGGCTGGCGGCCGAACGCGTCGGCGATGGTTTCGGTCAGGAGGCGCAGCTTGTCGTATTCGAGCTGGCGCGGCAGGTTGCCGCCATACGAATTGAAATCCGACAGCGCTTCTTCGTACGGGGGCGAGACCCACGGGTGCAGGTGGGCACCGATCTCACAGCGCTTCGCATCGAGCAGGCGGCGCAGCGTCGCGACCGCGCCGGGCGTCGTGGCGACCGGCCAGTCGACCATGTAAGTGGGCAGGATGCCGAACTCGTCGAACACGCGCGCATGCATCAGCGGCTGGCTGGCGATCGAGGTCGTCCCGATCGCGCTGCGATTGAACGGCTGGTCCCAGGCGAATTCGCCCTCGGTGTCGACGATCACGAGCAGGACTGGACGCTGTCCGGGTGCCAGTTGTGCCGGCACATGCTGAGCTTTTGTTAACATTACTTGCGTTCTTGCGTCCCATGCCCCCGACGTTGCCACGATAAGTATGGCCGTCGGGCGTTCTTGTTGATGCCGCTAAAAATGTTGCAATCCTAGCACAACAGCTTATTGTTAAGTATCAACCGTGCGGCAATCGGGACCCGGCTGAACAAGATGATTTCATTACAACACCTGCGTAAGAATATGGCAGCTCAGGCGGCGCCCGCTGCTACACTTGCGGTCGTGCCCGCTGTACGGACAATCAACGAAAGAATCGGAATCCATGGTGCCCGCAAAAAACGAAAATCCGGTATCCGATTTCAAATTCGATGCGCTGACGTCCCTCCGGGGTATCGCTGCCCTGTGCACGGTGCTGGCGCACCTGATCGTCATCTGGGGCGACGTGTTCCCCGCTTTACAGCAGGGATCCCTGTTCCGCGATTTTGCCCTGCACACCTACCTGTTCGTGGATTTCTTTTTCGTCCTGAGCGGTTTCGTGATGAGCCATGCGTACGGCAGGCATTTCGCGGATGCCGTCAGGCCCGGCAGCTACATGCGGTTCCTGCGCGCGCGGTTCGCGCGCGTCTATCCGCTCCACCTGCTGTTGCTGCTCGTGTATGTCGGCCTGGCCACCATCGGGATCAAGCAGGCCCAGGAAAATCCTGACTGGTCGATTACCGCCCACCTGCTGCTGCTGCACGCGATGGGATTCTTCAACCACACGACGTGGAACCAGCCTTCGTGGTCCATCAGCGTCGAGTGGTGGACGTATATCGTGTTCCCGTTTGCGATTCCGCTGGCCCGCCGTTATTTCTCGAACACCGCTGCGATGCTCGCCCTGCCGGTCATCCTCGGGCTGTTCGCATTCCTGGCCATGCATTTCGGCAGCGCGAACCTGACGGTCGGTTTCGCATTCTTCCGCTGCCTGATCGGATTTTGCGCCGGCGCGTGCCTGTATGCGATCGTCCGGCACCGGCGCATGGCAGCGTTCGCCGACGCTGCCGCCAACGGCGCGCTGGCCGCGGTGTTCCTGGTCCTGCTGTTCGTACCGTCGCCGTATGCCGACATGCTCGCCTTCGTGGGCTTTTGCGCGCTCGTGGTCGCGGCCAGCGTGGGAACCGGCGGCGGCCACTGGCTGCATCATCCGGTCCTGGTCTGGATCGGCGACATCTCGTATTCGATCTATCTGTGGCACAGCCTGCTGCTGCACGTGTTTGCAAAAGCCCTGGGCGCGGCCGCCCGGGCGCTGCCGTTCTTCCACAACCACCCGGTCCTGTTCTTCATCGCCGCGCTGGTGCTGTTCGAAGCCGCGATCCTGTTGCTGGCGCACATGAGCTACCGGTTCTTTGAATTGCCGCTGAGGAACTTCTTGGGACCAAAGAAGCATGCCGAGGCGCGCACGTTACAAGTGTTGCATTTTAGATAGCTTATCAATAGGCTATAATTTCGCGCCGGTTGTTGTCAAAGTGAAACTAAAGCCGGCCGAACAAAATTGCCGGAGAACAGGGTGGCCGCAGCGGACAAGCCAGGAATCGTATTCACCATGCGTTATCCCGACGATACGGGGTACGTATGGAATTTCACCGCCGCCGTGCGCGACCGGGCAAGTGCCGACCTGCGCGACAGGGCGAACGTGTACATGGCGTTTCCCAAGCTGACCGGCAATCCCAGCTACCAGCCGAAGAATTTGCAACCCGTCGAACTGGATTGCTACGATACGTCCCCGGCCGGACGGGCCGCGATCGAACAATTCGTGCGCACCCATAATGTAAAAGTCATGGTGTTCATGAGCGCGCTGTCGAACACCGTGTGCCTGGACCTGCTGCGCCGCCTGGGCGTGCGCACGATCAATACGGAAAACGACAGTTTCGACCCGCGCCAGCGCGACGGCGCAATCAAGAAAGTGGCGAAATTCCTGCTGCGGCGCGTGCTGCGCCTGCAGCAGCACGACCTGCACCTCGCCAACTCCGTCGCCCAGGAACACTTCCTGCTGAATTACCAAAAGCTTCCGCGCGACAAGGTGGTCCTGATGCGCAATTCGGTCGATTCGGTCAAGTTTCATCCAGGCGACCGCAACGAAGCACGCGCGCAGCTGGGCCTGGCCCCCGATTGCTTCTGGATCCTGGCCGTTTCGCAGGCGCGCCCGGAAAAACGCGTGGACCGGCTGCTGCAAGTGGTGCGCGACGTCATCGACGCGCGCCCGGCCAAGCGCATCGGCTTCATCTACGTGGGCGACGGTCCGCCGGCCGCGCAGTGGAAACAGCTTGCGCAAGAACTCGGCCTCGCCGATGTATGCGTGTTCGCCGGCCGCCAGAACGACCTCGTGCCGTACTACCGCGCCGCCGACCTGCTCGTGCACGCGGCCGAGCGCGAAAGCTTCGGCAATGCGATCGTCGAGGCCATGGCATGCGGCATCCCCGTCGTCGCCAGCGCGGCATTGGGCCCGAAGGAAACGATCCTCGACGGCAAGACCGGCGCCGTGATCGGCCTGGACGATTTCGCGGGTTTCACCCAGGCCGTGCTGCGCTATGTCGACGATCCGGAAATGACAAAAATGCATGGTAACTACGCGCGTGCGCACGTCGATACCGCATATAATGTTGTGCGTCAAAGCAAGGAGTTCGCTGCACACATTGCGCGGTTCCTATGATTGCCCAGCAAACGCAACCGCTTTGAATTCGATCAGCAGAAAAGGGAGTCCCGAGGAATGTCTTTAGTCGAGAGGGTGGTCCAGCGCGTCAGGCGAGACTATTTCCGATGGCAGTACCAGAAAGTCGCACGCCAGATCCTGGACACCCGCCCCGTCAAGCGCGGCGACCTGCCCTTTACGCTGCTGTCGATGGTGCACCAGCGCGACGTCCATTCCTACCTGGTCGCGGTCAAGTCGTTTACCCATTTCCTGAATCCGTCCCGCATCGTGGTCGTGTGCGATCCGTCGATCGACGAGACCGACCGCGCCGTGCTGAAGCACCACCTGCCGCACGTGATCCTGCGCGAGGCGGGCGAATTCACGCATCCGGACATCCCGCGCGGCGGCACCTGGGAGCGCCTGTTCGCGATTTCCGGCTATGCGCTGGACAGCTACGTCATCCAGCTCGATGCCGATACGCTGACCATGCAGCCGATCCCGGAAGTGCTGCAGGCCATCCAGACCGGCGCCGGCTTCGTGCTGGGCGAAATCCCGGACACGCCGATCCGCCCGCTGGACGCGGTACGCGCCCACGCGCTGCCGAAGGTGAAGCCGGGCGCGCACATCCAGACCCTGTCGGAAGCCGAGATGGCCAACGTCGGCCTGCCGGGCGATGCGCGCTACGTGCGCGGCTGCTCCGGCTTCACGGGGTTCCCGCCGTCGACGACGATGCGCGACAACCTGCTCGACTTCTCGCGCCGCATGACGGGCAAGCTGGGCGAGGACTGGAAACGCTGGGGTACCGAACAGGTGACCTCGAACTACCTGGTGGCGAACGCGTTCGCCGCGAAATCGCTGCCGTTCCCGAAATACGGCACGCCCGACTGCGCCACGGCGGAGACGGCGTTCTTCCACTTCATCGGACCGATGCGCTTCATCAATAACAAGTACAAGACGACGTCGCGCCAGGCCATCCACCTGATCTCCAACGCGCCGGCCTGATACCCGGCGCGTTTTTCTCTCCCCGGTTGCGTTGTCATGGCAGATTTGCGTCGTTCGCTGGTCATTAATTTCTTCGCGACGTCGGGCACCAAGGTCCTGCAGTTCATCGTCAGCATCCTGCTGGCGCGGATCCTGAGCCCGAGCGAGATCGGCATCTATTCGATGACGGTCGTGTTCGTGAATTTCGCCCAGGTGTTCCGCGACTTCGGCGTCAGCTATTACCTGCAGCGCGAACCGGATCTCGACAACGACAAGATCCGCTCGGCGACCGGCGTCGTGTTCACGACGTCGTGGGTCATCGCGGCCGCCCTGTTCGCGGCCAGCGGCTGGCTCGGCACGTGGTTCAAGGAACCGGGCATCGTGCCGGTGATGCGCGTGCTGGCCATCGGCTTCGTGTTCATCCCGTTCGGCACCGTCACGGGCGCCCTGCTCGCCCGTCACTACGAGGCCGAGAAACAGGCCGTCGTCCACGTCGTCGGCACCGTGTGCTTCTGCGCCAGCACGCTGATCCTCGGCGAGATGGGCCACGGCGCCATGTCGATGGCCTGGGGTAACCTGATCAACATCGTCGCCTGCGGCATCGCCTACGTGCCGCTGCGCCCGAAAGGCATGCCGTGGCTGCCGGGCTTCCGCCACTGGAAGAGCGTGGCGCACTTCGGCGTCGGCTCGCTCGTGACGAACTGCGCGACGACGCTGAACAACTCGATTCCCGATATCCTGCTCGGCAAACTGGGCTCGGCGCGCCACGTGGGCCTGTTGAGCCGGGCGAATTCCACGGTGTCGATCTTCAGCTACGTGGCCGGTTCGACGATGAACTACGGCGCCGTCCCGTATCTGGCCCAGACGTATCACAAGGGCGAATCGCTGGCGCCGATCCTCGCCCGTTCCACCTTGCTGCTGACGGGCGTCGGCTGGACCGCGCTGGCGTTGACGGCCGTGCTGGGCCAGGACGTCGTCGTCGCGCTGTACGGCGCCAAATGGATCGAGTGCGTGCCGGCGATCCTGCCGCTCGTGCTGGCCGCCGTCGTGACGCTCGCCTTCAACTACATCCCGATGGCGGTGACCGCGATCGGCAAGCCGTACCTGAGCGCGTTCCCGGTCGTCGTCACCCTGGCGACCCGCATCCTGTTCGGCGTGCTGCTGTTCGACGGCAGCCTGAACGGATTCGCCTGGGCGCTGTTCTTCGCAACGGTCGCCAGCGCCCCCGTCACCGCGATCCAGCAGAGCCGGTATTTCGGCCTCACGACCGCGATGATGTTCCGCGCCCTGCTGCCCAGCGCCGTCGTGGCGGCGGGCACCGGCGCCGTCGCCTGGCTGCTGGCGGCGCTGCTGCCGGCGTCCATCCCGGCCATGGCGCGGCTGCTCGTGATGATGCTGCCGCTGGCCCTGGCCTGGTACCTCCTGCTGCGCGCCACGCGCCACGAACTGGTGGGCGAAGTGCACCGCCTGGCCGCACCGTTGAAAGCCCGGCTGGCCCTGTTGCGCCCGAATGTATAATCGACCGCTCGCCCTCTCGTGGCGTGGCGCTTACTGAACCGAATGACCATCATGACGTATCTCGACGAAGTCAAAGCGACCCTGATCGACGTGCTGAGCCTGGGCGATGCCGGCCAGCGCCTCAATGCCGACTCTCCCCTGCTGGGCAGCCTGCCCGAACTCGACTCGATGGCCGTCGTCAGCCTGATCGGCGCCCTCGAAGAGCGCTTCGGCATCGCCATCGACGACGACGACCTGAGCGCCAGCACCTTCGAAACCCTGGGCAGCCTGGCCGACTTCGTGGCCGCGAAACGCGCCGAATGACACCGGACCGGGCCGAGGTGGACACGGAACCGTTCTTCCTCGGCAGCGGCGCGGACCGGCGCTTCTGCCTGTTCCACCGGCCCGCGGGCCCCTGCCGCGGCGCCGTCCTGTACGTGCCGCCGTTCGCCGAAGAACTCAACCGCACCCGCCGCATGGCCGCCCTCGGCGCGCGCCGCCTGGCCGCGCACGGGGTTGGCGTGCTGCAGATCGATTTGCTCGGCACCGGCGACAGCGCCGGCGACTTCGCAGACGCCCGCTGGGACCTGTGGAAGCAGGACCTGGACACGGGCGCCGCCTGGCTGCGCGCGCGCGTCGACGCCCCGCTCACGCTGTGGGGCCTGCGCCTCGGCGCCTTGCTTGCGCTCGACTTTGCGCTCGACCATGCGCGCACATCGGACGTCCCGCTCGCGCCCATGCTGCTGTGGCAGCCGGTGGCCGCGGGATCCACGTACCTGACCCAGTTCCTGCGCCTGCGCACCGCGAACGCGATGCTGGGAGAAGACGCGGCCGCGCAGAGCGGCACGAAGGCGCTGCGTGCCGCGCTGCAGGCCGGGGAAACGCTGGAAATCGCGGGCTACGATCTCACGCCCGAACTGGCGCTCGCCATCGACGCCCTGCCCGCGCCCGACGCGATGCTGCCGCCCGTACCCGTGCACTGGTTCGAGGTGCTCGGCGCACCTGGGCAGGCGCCGGGACCGGCCGCGGCGCGCGTCAAGGCGGCCTGGGAAGCACGCGGCACACAACTGCACGTGCACACGGTGACAGGCGCGCCGTTCTGGGCCACGACCGCCATCTCGACCTGTCCGGCCCTGCTCGACGCGACCGCCGACGCCACCCTGGAGCGCGCCCATGTCGTATGACGAACGCGCCCTGTCGTTCCGCTGCGGCGACGCGGCGCTGGTCGGGATCGCGTCCGTGCCGGCGCAGGCGTGTACGCGCGGCGTGCTGATCGTCGTCGGCGGTCCGCAATACCGCATCGGCAGCCACCGCCAGTTCGTCCTGCTGGCGCGCCATCTCGCCACGCACGGCATCGCCGCGATGCGCTTCGATTACCGCGGCATGGGCGACAGCGACGGCGAGGAACGCGATTTCGAAGCGATCCAGGACGACATCCGCGCCGCGCTCGACGCCTTCGTCGAAGCCGTGCCTGGTCTCACCGACATCGTGCTGTGGGGCCTGTGCGACGGCGCGTCCGCGGCCGCGATGTATGCGCCGGACGATGCGCGCGTACGGGGGCTCGTGCTGCTGAATCCCTGGGTGCGCACGGACGACGGCGTCGCCCGCACGACGTTGAAACACCATTACCGCGACCGCCTGCGCAACCCGGAATTCTGGCGCAAGCTGGCGCGCGGACAGTTCGATTACGCGGGCTCGCTGTCGTCGATGCTGAAACTCGTGCGCACCGCGCTTTCAAGCCGACCGGCGGGGCGCCCGGCGTCGGAAGACGAACCGGCGTCGCTGCCCGAGCGCATGCGCCAGGGCCTGCACGGGTTCAAGGGCGACACCCTGCTCGTGATCGGCGGCGCCGACCTGACGGGCCGCGAATTCTGCGACGTGGCCGGTTCGACGCCGGCCTGGAAACGCCTCCTGGCCACGCCGCGCGTGACGTGGCACCGCCTCGAGGAGGCCGACCACACGTTCTCGCGCCGCGCGTGGCGCGACCAGGTGGCCGAGTGGACCCGCGAATGGGTCAAGGCGTTGCCAGGCACGCCGTAAAGCGGGCGAAGGCCCCGTACACGGCAGGCGCGCCGCGGCGCGTGCCGCACAGGTCGAGCGCGTCCGCCGGCCGTTCTCCCGCATCCGCCT
>NZ_JBKYMO010000263.1:0-8009 GCF_047302915.1 Massilia sp. CT11-108
GGGCCCAGCGCGGCCAGCTGCGGCGCGTCGATGCGCCAGTTCAGCGTATCGCGCCCGCTGCCGAACGCGCCCTTCGCGGCGACGACGTTGCCGCCCAGGTGCAGGTCGACGTCGGCGTTCGACACATGGCGCTTGTCTGCCGCAAGCCTGGCGTGGCCCCACAGCGGCGATTTCGACAAGGTGGAATCCTGCAGCGCCAGGTCGACGGCGCCGCCCATGTTCGCGCCCGTGCGGCCGCTGGCGGTAAAACCGCCGTTGATGCTGCCGGCCAGCGGCGAGCCGAAGGCGGCCGGGTTCAGGCGCTGCATGTCGCCCTTGGCCGTGACTTCGACGCTGCGCGCGCCTTCTTTCCCGGACAGCCAGGCCTCGCCGCTCGCATGGACGGAGCCGTTGTCGTTTTTCCGTTCGCGCGGCACCCAGCCCAGGTTGCGCGCATCGACCTCGAACGTCGTGCGCGGCGCGGCCATCGTGCCGGTGACGACGCCGCTCGCGAGCACGGCGCCATACAGGTCGCTGCGCAGGGCGGACAGCTGCCTGCCGTCGACCTTCCACGTCAGCCGTTCTCCCGGCTTGCCGAACGCACCGCGCAAGTCGACCGTGTTCTGGCCCAGCGCCAGCGCCGCATCGACGTCGTGCACGTGCGTGGCATCCGCATCGAGCTTGCCGCGGCCGGACAGCGGCTGGTCGAACAGCCGGCTCGGACGCACGGCGAAATCGGCCGCGACCTTCCACTGCGGGGCGAGCGCGCCGGCCGCGTTGATCTCGGCATTGATGTCCGCCTGCGGGAACTTGCCGAAGTCGGCCGGGTTGAAGCGGCTCACCACCGCATTCGCCTTGAACGGCTTGCTGTCCTTGAGGTTCGCATTGCCCGTCACGCGCACGCTGCTCTTGCCCGCGGACAGGCGCGCGTCGCGCACGGTGAGCACGTTGTCGGCCAGCGCGGCCTGGGCGGCGAGGCGCAGGCCCGCGTCCGACAGGTTGACGTCCAGCGTCTGCGTGTCCTTCGTGTTGGCGACCTTGATATCGCCCGCGATCTGCGTCGGCTTCATGCTGCCGTAGACGTCGTGCAGGTCGAAGCGGTCCGTGTGCAGTGCGAATTCGGCCGTGCCGAGGCCTTGTTCGTCCGGACCGCGCTGCACGCTGCCACTGCCCGTGAAACGGCCGGCGCTGCCCACGTCGATCAGCACGTCGGTGATGCGCATCGACGTCAGGCTGCCACCCAGCTGGCCGCGCATCGCCCGCAGTGGCAGGCGTTGCTGGTCGAGCGTGCCGACGGCGCCGTCGTTCGTCAGGTTCACGGTGCCGGCGATGTTGCGGTTCGGGTCGAGCCGGACCGCCACGGCCAGGTTCAGGTCCGCGCTCGGCAGCGTCGGGCTGAAGAACCCGGGGTCGATGTTGTGCGCGTCGAGCGTGAACGCCTGCAGCGGGATGTCCGCGAACGGAGACATCACGATCTGCGCCTTGCCCTGTGCGCGCGCGGCCTGGCCGGTGGCGTCGATGACGGTCTTCTGCAGGTCGCCCGACGCGTGCAGTTTCAGCTGCGCGCCCAGGCTCGGCGGCGCCTCGGTCTGCGCCGGCGCCGCCGGCTGCGACTGCGTCAGGCTTGCATCCGCATCGAGTTTATACGGCAGCGTGTTCGCGATGCTGCCCTTGGCCGCGACCTGGCCCCACGGCGTGTTCGCGGACGCGTAGTCGAGCTTCCACTGCGCCTTGTCGCCGTGCACGCGCACGCGGATGTCGTCGATTTCCGTCGTCGCGCCCTTGTTCACGAAGATGGCTTTCGCCAGGCGCGCATCTTCCACCGCGATCTTGAAGGGCGGCGCGAGGCGCGTGGGCATCGTCGTCGGTTCCGTCGATTCCTTCAGCGTTTCCACGCGTACCACGCGCGCGTACAGCTTGTCGATCTCCACGCCGCGCGACAGGTATTGCCAGGGCTTCCAGTCGATGTCGATGTCGTCCGCGGTCGTCACGGACGTCTCGCTGCGGAACACGACGTGGCCGATGTGCATGTGGCCGTACAGCGAACCGGAGACGCCGGACAGGGTCAGCTTGCCGCCGCTCGCGTTGGCGACGCGCTGGGCGATCATTTGCAGGGTGGTCTCGCGGCCCAGGTACCAGACGGCGCCGCCCAGCACGACGCCGACGACGACCACGCCGATGCCGACGCGGCGCGGCCAGCGGCGCACTGGCGCCGGGGTTTGGGGCGTTTGTTGATCGGCTTCCATCAGAACGTGAATCCCAGTGAGAAATGCAGGCGGACTTTATGGACCGCCTTGCCGTAGGCGACGTCGACGTTGATCGGGCCGACGGGGCTGCGCCAGCGCGCGCCGACGCCGTAGCCGACCTTCGGTTTCAGGTCATGAAAATTGTCGCCCGCGTTGCCGACGTCGTAGAACACGGCCGCGCCCCACGGCGGCTTGAACCAGTAATCGTATTCGGCGCTGCCGGTGAGCAGGTAGCGGCCGCCCGTGATGGCGGACCCGACCGGCACGCCCAGCTGCTGGTAGCCGTAGCCGCGCACGGACTGGTCGCCGCCGGCGCGGAACAGGAATGTCGACGGCACGCCGTTCTTGTCCTTCGAGCCGACCGCGCCGAATTCGCCGCGCATGATCAGCGTCCCGGACTCGCCGACGGGCTTGTAGACGAGGCCGCGTGTGTAGATGCGCACGAATTTCTCGTCCGTCAGCACGGGCAGGAAGGCGCCGCCGACCTGCGCGTTGACGATATAGCCGCGCGACGGCTGCACGAGGCTGTCCAGCTTCCGCCTGGTGATCGAGAACGTCAGCGGCACGCTTTTTACACGCGTGGTCGGCAGGTCGTCGATGGTCACCTGTTCCGTCAGCGCTTCCAGCGTGAGCGTCTTTTCCAGCAGCGGCGAGCCCCACGCGCGCTTGGCGTGGATGCTCGTCGTGCGCGTGATCTGGCCGTTGGCGTCGAGGCGGTCGTAGCCGGCGCCGAAGCTGTTGTTGTAGCCGCCCGTCGTCGTCGGCAGGTAGAACTCGGCCTTCGCGGCCTGGTGCTTCTGTTCGTACAGCACGTTGCTCTTCATGCGCTTGCCGAACACGTTCAGGTCGTCGTACTCGGCCTGCGTGCGGGCGCCCGTGTTGGTCGAGAAACCGACGCCGAGCGCCACGTTCTTGCGCTTGTTCTCGGTGACGCGCACAAGGACGGGCAACGTCGCGGGCAAGGTCGCGGGCCCGGACGGCGGCTGCGGCGTCGCGCCCTCGTTTTCCTTGAGGTCCCGCACTTGCGACGCGATCACGGACGACATGTCGGCGCTCACTTCCACGCTGGCGAAATAACTCGTGTCCTGCAGGCGGCCCTGCAGCGCCTGCAGCACAGCCTCGTTGTATTCGTCGCCGGGGCGGATCGTGTTCAGGTTCGTGATCACGCTGGCCGGATAGCGCTGCAGGCCCTCGATCTTGAGTCCGCCGAAGCGGGCGTCCGGGCCGCTGTCGATGACCACCTTCAGCAGTGCGCGGTGCGTGTCCGGATCGACGGTGGCGGAAGAATCGAGCAGTTGCGCGCGCGGGAAGCGCGATTGCGCCACCTGGCGCACGAGGCCGCGCTTGGCCGCTTCCCAGTCCGCCGTGCGGAAGCGCGCGCCGACGGGCAGAGTCCAGCGGTTACGGAGGGCGGCCGCGTCGATCGGGGCGCTGCCCTTGTCGAACGGGACGAAGCCGCGCAACTCGATGTCGACGTCGCCCACGACGACCGGCTCGCCCGGTTCGACGTCGACGAGCGCGCGCGGCTTGGCGCCCGACGTGTCGAGGTCGGCGGACACCTTCGGCGTGTAATAGCCTTCGGTGGCGACGAGGGTCTTGATCTGCTCGGGCGTCGTGCGTACGAGGCGCAGCAGCTGCTCCATGTCGAGGCGCGGGTTGCCGCGCCAGCGCATCAGGTCGAGGTTGTTTTCCAGCAGGTCGCGCAGCTGGCGCGGCGCGTCGATGCGCACGTCGTAGTCGATGGCTCGAGAGGGTGCTTCGGGGGGAGGTTGATCCTGCGCGGCCGCGACCGGGACGACACACAGCGCGTTCACGGCCAGCACGATTTGTGCCAAAATTCGTGGTCGCGCCGGCGCCATCGCCGTGCATGGGTCGGGTCGTGCGGAAATCATGTCGCTCCATTCGTCAATTTGCCGGGCACATCTTAACTGATTGTCAAATAAGATGGCGGACGACTCAGCGACGACGTCATTACAGGAACCCATCATGCACCAACCCGATACCGCCCTCGTCCTGTTCAGCGGAGGACAGGATTCCACCACCTGTCTCGCGTGGGCGCTGCAACGCTACGAGCACGTGGAAACCATCGGCTTCGACTACGGCCAGCGCCATGCGATCGAACTCGACGTGCGCGCGCCCGTGCTCGCGAAGATGCGCGCGCTGTCGGCCACCTGGGACCAGCGCCTGGGCGAGGATCACCTGATCGACCTGTCGCTGATCTCGCGCATTTCCGACACGGCGCTGACCAGCAACGTCGAGATCCAGATGCAGGCCAACGGCTTGCCGAACACCTTCGTTCCCGGCCGCAACCTGCTGTTCATGACGGTGGCGGCGACCGTGGCGTACCGCCGCGGCCTGACTGTGCTCGTGGGCGGGATGTGCGAGACGGATTTCTCCGGCTACCCGGACTGTCGCGACGACACGATGAAGGCGCTGCAGGTCGCGCTGAACCTGGGCATGGCCACGCGCCTGAAGGTCGAGACGCCGCTGATGTGGATCGACAAGAAGCAGACGTGGCAACTGGCGGAGCAGTGCGGCGGCGAGGCGCTCGTCGACCTGATCCGCTTCGACACCCACACCTGCTACCTGGGCGAACGGGGCGCCGCGCACGCGTGGGGCCATGGCTGCGGCAAGTGCCCGGCGTGCGAGCTGCGTGCACGCGGCTACGAGCAGTACGCGCGGGAGCGCCTGGGTAGCTGACATGCGCCTCGCGCTGCTGACCGACCTGCACGCGAACCGCGAAGCCGTCGAGGCCTGCCTCGCGCACGCGGAACGCCAGCACGTCGACCAATATGCGTTCACGGGCGACTTCGTCGGCTACGGCGCCGATCCGGCCTGGGTCGTGCGCACCGTGATGGAGTACGTTGAGCGGGGCGCCGTCGCGGTGCAGGGCAATCACGATGTTGCCGTCACGCGGCCGTTGAATCCGCGCATGCATGCGGAAGCGCGCGAAGTCATCGCCTGGACGGGCGGCCAGCTGGAAGCCGGGCAGCTGGCGTTCCTGGCCGCGCTGCCCCTCGTCCAACGGCACGGGAACGCGTGCTTCGTGCATGCGAGCGCGCATGCGCCCGAGCGGTGGGAATACGTGACTGGGATCGAGGAGGCCGAACGCAGCATCCGCGCCAGCGGCAGCCGCATCGTGTTTTCCGGCCACGTGCATGCGCCCGCGCTGTACCGCCGCGCCGACGATGGCCGCATGGGCCGCCACGTGCCGCAGGCCGGGGAGGTGATCCCGCTGCAGCCGCAGCACCAGTACCTCGTGCTCCCCGGCGCCGTGGGCCAGCCGCGCGACCAGAACAACGCGGCGTGCTATGCGTTGTTCGACGATGTCGCGCGTGAAATCCAGTATTTCAGGGTGCCGTACGACCACGGCGCGGCCGCGCGGAAGGTGATCGCGGCCGGGTTGCCGATCGTGTTCGCGATGAGATTAATCGAAGGGATCTGATTACACCGCCTGCTGCATGATGCGGTGCTTGCGCGAGCGGCTCACGAAGAACCACACGATCGCCAGCGGCACCAGCAGCGGCAGCAGCAGCGGCGAAATCAGCAGGGCCAGCACGCAGGCACCCAGGGCCAGGCCGCCGATGACCAGGACGCCCACGCCGGCGAACACCACGGCGAGCACGGCGCCCACGAACAGCATGATCAATCCGGCCAGCAGCATGCCGCCGCCCGCGAAGACCGTCGCCAGCACGGCGCCCAGCGGCCCGCCGATGTCCTCGTCGCCGATCGTGACGACGCTGTCGCCGAACGTGAAGACGTTCCAGACGAGCAGGGCGAACAGGAACAGGATGATGATGGCGGCGGTCTTTTTCATGATGGGTCCTCGGGGTGTCGTTGATCGGATGGTCGTACTGTATCCATACGTCCCGATGCGCTCCATCTGACTGCGACAAACTGCATTTTTCGGGGGGCGGAGCGTTGCAAAGGCGGACGAACGGCGCTGGCCCAACCAGCGTCGGCTATCCCTCGTCCGCGTCGAACCGGCTGCGCACGTAGTCGATGTGCGTCTGCATCGCCGTGCGCGCTTCTTCCGGGCGCCGCGCGCAGATCGCGTCGCAGATCGTGCGGTGCTGCAGCGCCAGGATTTCCGACACCGATTGATTCAGCTCGCGCAAGCCGTCGACGTTGCGGATGATGTGCTCGCGCATCATCTTCGTGACGCTGCTGTGCAGGTGCAGGAACATGCTATTGCCCGAGGCCTGGGCGATCGCCTCGTGCAGTTCGACGTCGATGCGCGATTCGGCGGCATGGTTGCTGTCCCGGCGCGCCTGGTCGAGCCGCGCCATCGCGCCGCGGATGCGTTCCAGGTCGTCGTCCGTGCCGCGCAGGGCGGCGAAATAGGCGGTGGCGCCTTCCAGCACGCGCCGGAATTCCAGGATGTCTTCGCGCCGCGCGGGGCTGTCGGCGATCAGCTGGCCCCACGGCGACGTCGCGCCCGTGCGCAACTGGTCCGACACGAACACCCCGCTGCGCGGGCGGATGCGCACGAGCCCGCGCGCCCCCAGTTGCTGGATCGCCTCGCGCACCGTGTTGCGCGATACCCCGTAACGTTCGGCCAGCTCGCGCTCCGACGGCAGCTTCGAGTTGGCCGGGAAAGTGCCTTCAAGCAATGCCTCTTCAAGTTTGCTGGTGACCGACTTGACTTGTCCCACGACTTCTCCTGCTCTGGCCCAACCAGTTTGTGATGCCCTGAGAATACTGGAAAGATCTGACAACTAAAAGAAAAAACACAATCCCTTTTGGAGACATTGCATGACTCGCAACGTGTATCTGTTCGGTACGTGTGTGATCGACCTGTTCATGCCGCAGGCCGGGCTCGACGCCGTGCGCGTGCTGGAAGCGGCCGGCGTCACCGTTCACTACCCACGCGGCCAGAGCTGCTGCGGACAGCCCGCCTGGAGCAGCGGTAACCCGGACGAGGCCCGGGCCGTCGCGCGCGCCCAGCTGGACCTGTTTCCCGAACCCTGGCCCATCATCGTCCCCTCCGGCTCGTGCGCGGGCATGATGCGCAAGCACTGGCCCGAGCTGTTCCGCGCCGACCCGGCCCTGAGCCCGCAGGCTCAGGCCGTGGCGGCACGCGTGGTCGAGTTCGGCGCGTTCCTGCTGCACGTCCTGGAGTGGAAGCTGCCGGCCGGGGCGCCCGTGGTGCCGGAGGACGTCGTCCTGCACACCTCCTGTTCCGCGCGGCGCGAGATGGGCACGCGGGCCCATGGCGTGGCGCTGGTCGACGCGGTGCCCGGCGTGACGCGCGTGGAGCACGAGCACGAATCCGAATGCTGCGGTTTCGGCGGCTCGTTCTCGATCAAGCATGCGGACATTTCCGGCGCCATGGTCACGGACAAGATCGCGTCCATGCGCGCGACGGGCTGCCGCCGCGTCGTGTCGGCCGATTGCGCCTGCCTGCTCAACATCGGCCACGCCGCGCAGCACCAGGGCGCGCCGCTCGCCGTCGAGCATCTGGCCAGCTTCCTGTGGCGCCGAATTGGTGGCGCGGGAGAACAGGCATGAGCGCACGCGACCGCATCCTGGGCCGCCTGCGCGCGGCCGCTCCGCACGGGGCGGACATCAACGATCTCGAACTCCGCATCGACGCCCATTTTGACGCGCGCCGCGGCGCCGCGCCGCCACACGTTCTCGCGCAGCGCATGCAGGCCGCGCTGGAGGCCGTGCGCGCGCAGGCGTGGTGCGCCCGGGCCGACGAATGGCCCGCGCTGCTGGCGCAACGCATCGCCGACGCGGGCGTGCGCCGCATCCTCGTCGACAGCGCGAGCGCCGAAGCGC
>NZ_JBKYMO010000264.1:0-7987 GCF_047302915.1 Massilia sp. CT11-108
CACAGGAAGTTGCATCTTTACACGGCTTTACACAGAAGCAGCCTACATGCGGGGAGATCCAAACAAAACGGGCGCGGCATGCCGGCCACGACGGTCGGTGTCGGCAAGGCCGAGCGCGCCGACATCCCGATCGTGCTGGACGCCCTCGGCACCGTGACCCCGGCCGCCGTCGCGACCGTGCGGCCGCAGGTCGGCGGCGTGCTGCAGAAGATCCTGTTCACGGAAGGCCAGCTCGTCAAGCAGGGCCAGGTGCTGGCGACCATCGACCCGCGCCCGTCCCAGATGGCGCTGCTGCAGGCGACGGGCCAGCGCCAGCGCGACGAGGCCCAGCTCGAATCGGCCAAGGTCCTGCTGTCCCGCTACCAGACCCTGCTCCAGCAGGACTCGATCGCGCGCCAGGACGTCGACACGCAGGCGGCCCTCGTGAAACAGCTGCAGGGCGCCGTGACGACCGACAAGGCGGCCGAAGGCATCGCCCAGATCAACCTCGGCTACACGCAGGTGCGCGCCCCGATCGCCGGCCGCGTGGGCCTGCGCACGGTGGACATCGGCAACCTGGTGGCCAGCAGCGACGCGAACGGCATCGCCGTCATCACCCAGCAATCGCCGATCGACGTCGAATTCGCCGTGCCGCAGGACCACCTGCCCGCGATCCAGGAGCGCATCAACGCGAACGCCACGCTGCCCGCGACGGCGCTGGATCGCACCCGCACGCGCGAGCTGGCGCAGGGCCGCTTCATGGCGCTGGACAACCAGGTCGACACCTCGACCGGCACCGTCAAGGCCACGGCCCGCTTCGCCAACGACGCGTCGAAACTGTTCCCCAACCAGTTCGTGAACGTGCGCCTGCAGGTGAACGTCATCAAGAACGCGATCACGGTGCCGGTGACGGCATTGCGCCACGGCGCCAACGGCGACTACGTCTACGTGCTGAATCCGCAGACCCGCACCGTCGCGCTGACGAACGTGAAGCGGGGCGAGGAAGACGCCGAGCGCGTCGAGATCACGAGCGGTTTGAAAGGCGGCGAGACCGTCATCACGGAAGGCGCCGACCGCCTGAAGGATGGCGCGAAGGTGACGCTGCCGGGCGAGCATCCGGCGCGCGGTGCCGGTGCCGCCGGCGCGAAGCAGGGCCAGGGCGGCCAGCACCGCCGCCGCCAGCAGGAAGGGGCGGCGCAATGATGCAGTTTGCCGGAACCCGTGACTTATGCACGTCGTTCCCGCGCAGGCGGGAACCCAATCTCTGCATGCGTCCCGTCGGCTCGACGAAATTGGGCCCCGGCCTGCGCCCGGGCGACGGTCTCGCGTGCAACGGAGCGGTTCGATGAGCCCATCCGCCCCCTTCATCCGCCGCCCCGTCGCCACGTCGCTGCTGATGCTGGCGATCGTGCTGGCTGGCCTCGTCGGCTATAAATTCCTGCCGTTGTCCGCGCTGCCGCAGGTCGACTTCCCGACCATCCAGGTGCAGACGCTGTACCCGGGCGCGAGTCCGGAAGTGATGGCGCGCACCGTGACGGCGCCGCTGGAACGCCAGTTCGGCCAGATGTCGGGCCTGGCGCGCATGAGTTCCAACAGCGCGGCCGGCGTCTCCGTGATCACCTTGCAGTTCACCCTGGGCCAGACGCTCGACGTGGCCGAGCAGGAAGTCCAGGCCGCGATCAATGCCGGCGGCTCGCTGCTGCCGACCGACCTGCCGGCGCCGCCCGTCTACGCGAAGGTCAACCCGGCCGACGCGCCCGTGCTGACGCTCGCCATCACGTCCGATTCGATGCCGCTGACGGAGGTGCAGAACCTCGTCAACACGCGCCTCGCGCTGAAGATCAGCCAGGTGACGGGCGTGGGCCTCGTCACCCTGCAGGGCGGCCAGCGTCCGGCCGTGCGCATCCAGGCCAACACGGAGGCGCTCGCCGCCAACGGCCTCGGCCTCGACACGCTGCGCACCGCGATCACGAACGCGAACGCCAACAGCGCCAAGGGCAGTTTCGACGGCCCGCTGCGCGCCTACACCATCAACGCCAACGACCAGCTGGTGACGGTGCCCGACTACACGAACCTGATCGTCGCGTACAGGAACGGCGCGCCGGTGCGCCTGGGCGACGTGGCGAAGGTCGTCGACAGCGCGGAGAACGTCAAGCTCGGTGCGTGGGCGAACATGAAGCCCGCGATCATCCTGAACGTGCAGCGCCAGCCGGGCGCCAACGTGATCGCCACCGTGGATGCCATCAAGCAGCGCCTGCCCGAGCTGCAGGCCAGCCTGCCGCAGAGCATCCACATGGACGTGCTGTCGGACCGCACGAACGGCATCCGCGCCTCCGTCGAACACGTGCAGATCGAGCTCGTGCTGGCCGTCGTCCTCGTCGTGCTCGTGATCTTCGCGTTCCTGCACAGCATCCGCGCCACCGTGATCGCGAGCCTCGCCGTGCCCATCTCGCTGGTCGGCACGTTCGGCATCATGTACCTGCTCGGGTACAGCCTGAACAACCTGTCGCTGATGGCGCTGACGATCGCAACGGGCTTCGTCGTCGACGACGCCATCGTCATGATCGAGAACATCTCGCGCTACATCGAGGAAGGCGAGAGGCCGATGGACGCCGCGCTGAAGGGCGCCACGCAGATCGGCTTCACCATCATTTCGCTGACCGTGTCGCTGATCGCCGTGCTGATCCCGCTGCTGTTCATGGGCGACGTCGTGGGCCGGCTGTTCCGCGAATTCGCCGTGTCGCTCGCGATCACGATCCTGATCTCGGCCGTCGTATCGCTGACGCTCGTGCCGATGATGTCGGCCCGCTGGCTCAAGCAGCACGACAAGTCGCACGAAACCCCATTCGCCCGCAAGTTCCAGTCGTTCTTCGACTGGACCGTCGGCCACTACGACCGCGGCCTGAACTGGGTCCTCGCACGCCAGGGCCTGACCCTGCTCGTCGCGCTGGGAACGCTCGTGCTGACGGCGATCCTGTGGACGTTCATCCCGAAAAGCCTGTTCCCCACGCAGGACACGGGCCAGCTGCAGGCGCGCGTGGAAGCGCGCCAGGCAATCTCGTACAGTTCGATGGCCGGGATGCAGCAGGCCGCCGCGCGCGAGATCCTGGCCGACCCGGACGTCGAATCGCTCGCGTCGACCGTGGGCGTGGATGCCGCCAACAACACGATGCTCCACACGGGCACCATGCTGATCAACCTGAAGGCGAAGCACGGCGACCAGCAGGACATCATGGAGCGCCTGCGCCGCCGCGTGGCACAGAACGTCGCCGGCGTCACGCTGTACCTGCAGCCGACCCAGGACCTCACCATCGACGCCGAGACGGGACCGACGCAATACCGCCTGTCGATCGAAGGCGCGGACACGAAGACGGTGACGGAGTGGGCCCACAGGATGGTGGCGGCGATGGCGCGCCGCAAGGAGCTGGCGAACGTCGTCACGGATGCGGGCGCCACCGGCGCAGCCGCCTACGTCAACATCGATCGCGACAGCGCGTCGCGCCTGTCCGTGACGGCGTCGAATGTCGACGACGCGTTGTACAGCGCGTTCGGCCAGCGCATCGTGTCGACCATCTTCACGGAGACGAACCAGTACCGCGTGATCCTGGAGGCGCAGCAGGACGACAAGATGTCGCTCGACGCGCTGTCGGACCTGCAGCTGCGCACGGGCTCCGGCGCGCCGACGCCGCTGTCCGCGATCGCCTCCATCACGGAACAGGCCGCGCCGCTGCAGATCACGCACGTGGCGCAATACCCGGCGACGACGATCGGCTTCGACACCGCGTCCGGCATCAAGCTGGGCACCGCCGTCGCCGCGATCAAGGAAGTCGCGCAGGAGATCGGCCTGCCGGGCTCCGTGACCATGACGTTCCTCGGCGCGTCCGGCGCGTACCAGGCGTCGCTGTCGAACCAGCTGTGGCTGATCCTCGCGGCCGTCGTCTGCGTGTACATCGTGCTGGGGGTGCTGTACGAGAGCTACATCCACCCGCTGACCATCCTGTCGACCCTGCCGTCGGCCGGCGTCGGCGCGCTGCTGGCGCTGGGGATCACCGGGCAGGGCCTCGGCGTCATCGGCATCATCGGCATCATCCTGCTCATCGGTATCGTGAAGAAGAACGCGATCATGATGATCGACTTCGCCATCGAGGCCGAGCGCGACGAGGGCAAGGACCCGCGGACGGCGATCCACCAGGCCGCGATGCTGCGCTTCCGTCCGATCATCATGACGACGCTGGCCGCGCTGTTCGCCGCCATCCCGCTGATGTTCGGCTGGGGCGAGGGCGCCGAGCTGCGCCGGCCGCTGGGCCTCGCGATCTTCGGCGGCCTGATCGTCAGCCAGCTGCTCACGCTGTTTACGACGCCCGTCATCTATCTCGCGTTCGACCGCCTCGCGCGGCGCTGGAGCGGCGCGGAGCCCGCTAAACCCGGCGGCGCGGTGAAACCCGGCGGAGCGGGCGCATGAGTCTCTCGCAGCCGTTCATCAAGCGGCCCATCGCGACGGTGCTGCTGACCATCGGCATCGCGCTGGCGGGCATCGGCGCGTTCTTCGTGCTGCCCGTGTCGCCGCTGCCGCAGGTCGACTTCCCGGCGATCTCCGTGTCGGCCAACCTGCCGGGCGGCAGTCCGGACACGATGGCGACGTCGGTCGCCACGCCGCTGGAACGGCGGCTGGGCGTGATCGCGGGCGTCAACGAGATGACGTCCAGCAGCGGCAACGGCTCCACCCGCATCAACCTGCAGTTCGACCTCACGCGCCAGATCGACTCCGCCGCGCGCGAAGTGCAGGCCGCGATCAACGCGGCGCGCGCCGACCTGCCGGCCACCCTGCGCAGCAATCCGACGTACCGCAAGGCCAATCCGTCCGACGCGCCCGTGATCATCCTGGCGCTGACGTCGAAGACGCGTTCGCCCGGCCAGATCTACGACGACGTGTCGAACGTCGTGCAGCAAAAGCTCGCGCAGGTGAAGGGCGTGGGCGACGTGGAGATCGGCGGCGGCTCGCTGCCGGCCGTGCGCGTCGACCTGAACCCGTACCAGTTGAACCAGTACGGCCTGTCGACCGAGGACGTGCGCGCCGCCATCCAGGCGACGAACGCCAACCGGCCGAAGGGCGCGCTGGAAGGGCAGGGCATGCGCCTGCAGATCTATTCGCAGGCGAACACGCCGACCAATGGCCGCACGGCGGCCGACTACAAGGGCCTCGTCGTCGCATGGCGCAACGGTTCCGCCATCCGGCTGCAGGACGTCGCCACGGTGTGGGACGGCGTCGAGAACATCAACACGCTGGGCCTGTTCAACGGCGAACCCGCCGTGATCGTGCTGGTGACGAGCCAGCCGGGCGCCAACGTCATCGAGACCGTGGACGGCGTGCGCGCGCTGCTGCCGCAGCTGCAGGCCCAGTTGCCGCAGGACGTGCGCATGCAGGTCGCGTCGGACCGCACCCATTCCATCCGCGCGTCGCTGCACGAGATCGAGATGACCCTCATGATCTCGATCCTGCTCGTCGTGCTCGTGGTCTCCGTGTTCCTGCGCAGCGTCCGCGCGACCGTCGTGCCGGCCGTGGCGACCGTCGTCTCGCTGCTGGGCACCTTCGGCGTGATGTACCTGCTGGGCTTCTCCCTGAACAACCTGTCGCTGATGGCGCTCACGGTGGCGACGGGATTCGTCGTCGACGACGCCATCGTCGTGCTGGAAAACACGAGCCGCCACGTGGAGCAGGGCATGGACCGCATGAAGGCGGCGCTGCTGGGCGCGCAGGAAGTGGGTTTTACCGTGCTGTCCATCAGCCTGTCGCTCGTGGCCGTGTTCATCCCGCTGCTGTTCATGGGCGGCCAGGTGGGCCGGCTGTTCCGCGAATTCGCCGTCACGCTGTCGGCCGCCGTGATGATCTCGCTCGTCATCTCGCTGACGACGACGCCGATGCTGTGCGCGATGCTGCTGAAACCGGGCCAGAAGCTGCACGACCACGCGGGCCGCAAGCAGGGCCGCCTCGCGCGCTGGGCCGAGCGGGCCTTCGACGGCGTGCTGAAGTCGTACGAGCACGCGCTCGACTGGGCGCTCGACATGAAGGCGCTCGTGATGCTGATCCTCGTGTTCGTCGTCGGCCTGAACGTGTACCTGTTCTCGGCCGCACCCAAAGGCTTCTTCCCGCAGCAGGACACGGGCCAGGTCAACGGCGGCCTGCGCGCGGACCAGAGCATCTCGTTCCAGGCCATGCAGGGCAAGCTGCGCCAGCTCGTGAACATCATCAAGAGCGATCCCGCCGTGGACACCGTCGTCGGCTTCACGGGCGGCTCGCGCGCGGGCGGCGGCTTCATGTTCCTGAACCTGAAGCCGGCCGACGAACGCGCCAAGGGCGAGAGCGGCCAGGCCGTGATCGCGCGCCTGCGTCCGAAGCTCGCGCAGGTGACGGGCGTACAGCTGTTCCTGAACCCCGTGCAGGACCTGCGCATGGGCGGGCGCCAGTCCAACTCCACGTACCAGTACACCCTGAAGAGCGACAACCGCGCCGACCTGAAAACGTGGGCGACGAAGCTGGCGGACGCGATGAAGGGGCAGAAGGCGCTGACCGACGTCGACACCGACCAGGCGGACAACGGCGTCGAGACCTATGTCGACATCGACAAGCAGACGGCCGCGCGCCTCGGCATCAGCGCGAAGGACATCGATAACGCCCTGTACAACGCGTTCGGCCAGCGCCAGGTCGCCAACATCTACGACGAATTGAACCAGTACCACGTGATCATGGGCGTGGCGCAGCAGTACGCGCGCTCGCCGGCCGCGCTGGACGACGTGTACGTGCCGGCCAAGAACGCGCCCACGACCGCCGCCGGCACACCCGCTGCGCCCGCGAACCTGACGGCCGCGCGCGATCCGTCCGGCGGCTCGGCCCTGTCGTCGAGTGCCACGACGATGGTGCCGCTGTCCGCCATCGCCCACTTCGCGGAGCGCTCGACGCCGAGCTCCGTCAACCACCAGGACGGCGAGCTGGCGACGACGATCTCGTTCAACCTCGCGCAGGGCTTTTCGCTGTCGGAAGCGCAGCAGGCGGTCAAGCAGGCGGAGGCTGACATCGGCATGCCGACCAACGTGCGCGGCAGTTTCCAGGGCCAGGCCAAGCAGGCGCAGGAATCGAACCAGCAGCAGCCGCTGCTGATCCTCGCCGCCATCGTCGTCATCTACATCGTCCTCGGCATCCTGTACGAAAGCCTCGTGCATCCGGTCACGGTGCTGTCGACGTTGCCGTCGGCCGGCGTGGGCGCCGTGCTGGCGCTGCTGCTGTTCCACATGGAGTTTTCCATCATCGCGCTGATCGGCGTGTTCCTCCTGATCGGCATCGTGAAGAAGAACGCGATCCTGATCATCGACTTCGCGCTGGAAGCGGAGCGCGCGCGCGGCCTGTCGGCCACTGAGGCCGTGCGCGAGGCGTGCCTGCTGCGCTTCCGTCCGATCCTGATGACGACCCTGGCGGCGGCGCTGGGCGCGCTGCCGCTGGCGATCGGCTTCGGCGAGGGCTCCGAGCTGCGCCAGCCGCTGGGTATCGCCATCATCGGCGGCCTGGTCGCGAGCCAGCTCCTGACGCTGCTGACCACGCCCGTCGTCTACGTCTACCTCGACAAGCTCCGCCGCCGCAACGCGGACGAGCACCACCTGGTCCGCCATCCGCTGGAGGACCAGCCCACGATTTCCCAGCCATGAACCGAACCATGCGATCTACCACCTTTCGTCCGCTGATCTCCGCCTTGCTCGCCGCCGCCGTGCTGTCCGGCTGCGCGCTCGCGCCCACGTACGAGCGGCCGGCGACGCCGCAACCGGCCGCGTTCAAGGAACTTCATGGATGGGCGCCGGCCGCTCCCGCGGATGCGCTCGACCGGGGGCCGTGGTGGACACTATTAAACGACCCCGTGCTCGATGGCCTCGTGCGCCAGGTCGAGGTCAGCAACCAGAACGTGGCGGCGGCCGTGGCCGCGTACAGCCAGGCGCGCGCGCTCGTCGCGCAGCAGCGCGC
>NZ_JBKYMO010000265.1:0-7974 GCF_047302915.1 Massilia sp. CT11-108
GAAGCGGCGCGGCCCGACAGCACGGTAGCCTACGGGTCGTGACCCGCCATTACCTGCTGCGGCGCGGCTGGCGCACGTTGCGGCGCCTGGGCGAGGACGCGTCGCCCGACTTCATCCCGCTGGCGCTCGGCATCCTGGCCACCTACGACGACCGCGACGCAAGCCGGGGCAACAGCGTCCGCACCGCCGGCCGCATCGTCGACCGCTACGGCCACTGGTCCCTGTTCAACCACCTGCTGCGCGCGGCGTACGCATCATCTCGGCGCCGATGCCGCGCCTGAAGCGGGCGCAGTACTGGGTCCTCGACAACGTTCTTTCACGCGCACCCGTGCACCCGGCCGCGCACGGCTTCCTGGCCGGCCGCTCCATCGTCAGCAACGCCGCGCCGCACGTCGGCCAGGCGGTTGTCATCAACGTCGACCTGAAGGACTTCTTCCCGTCGATCGCGCTGCCGCGCGTGCGCGGCGTGTTCCGCCAGCTCGGCTACGGCAAGCAGGTCGCGACGACGCTGGCGCTGCTGTGCACCGAATCCGCGACGGAGACCGTGCAGGTCGACGGCGAGACGTTCCATGTCGCGCACGGCCCGCGCGTCCTGCCGCAGGGCGCGCCGACGAGTCCCGCGCTGACCAATATCCTGTGCCGGCGCCTGGACGCGCGGCTGCAGGGTGCGGCGGCACGGCTCGGTTTCCGCTACACGCGCTACGCGGACGACCTGACATTTTCGGGCGACGAGTCGGTGCGCAAGCTGGCGGCCAAGCTGCTGTGGCGCGTGCGGCAGATCGTGGTCGACGAAGGCTTCACGCCGCATCCGGACAAGCAGGAGGTGATGCGCAGCCATGCGCGCCAGAGCGTGACGGGCATCGTCGACAACGAGAAGCCCGCCGTGGACCGCGACACGCTGCGGTGCTTCCGCGCGGTGCTGTTCCAGGTCGAGAAGGATGGGCCGGCCGGCAAGCAGTGGAACGGCAACGACAATGTGCTGGCGGCGCTGGAAGGCTATGCGCACTTCATCCGGATGGTCGATGCCGACAAGGGCACGCCGCTGCTGGCGCGCGCGCGTGCGGCGCGTGCGAAGTGGAACGGTGACGCGGCTGCGCCGGATGCGGTCGCGCAGCGCGCCGAACGGACCGCTCGGCGCAATCCCCTGCTCATCGGCGGCGGGCGCATGACGTGGTATGCGGTCGCGCAGCAGGGCGTCGTTGCGCTGCTGCTGAGCCGTAAACTCGACAGCAATGTGCCCGTTCTCGCCATGCTGGCGTTGTACTGGCTGTCGGTGCGGGTTCGCCGGATGCTCTGGATTCCGTTTATCGTCGTGATGGTGCTGATCTGGGCGGCGCCGGGTCGCTGTTACGGAGCGGTTACTTCTTGCGTATCCGACGCAACCGCAGTGGCAGCAGATTGAAGAGCCGCACCAGCATATGGAGCTGCCATGGGAAGACACAACAGTCGGCACGCGCGTCGATCGCGGCTGCCATGCGCCGGACAGCATTCGCTTCCGTTTGCAGGAACAGCTTCGCACTCGCGTCGCCTCCGTTCAGTTCGCGCAGGCGCGCCGTGTCGACATAGCCCGGCACAAGCGTCGTCACCGCAATCCCGTACGGCACCAGCGCCTTGCGGTAAGTGGCGCAGATGGCGATGGCGGCGCGCTTGCTGGCACTGTACAACGAGCCTCCGGGATAGTCTATCAACAGGCCGGCGATCGACGCTACTGTCACCACCTGGCCACGCCCCTGGGCACGCATTAACGAGGTAGCGGCTTCGAAAGCGTGGACCAGACCCGCAATATTGGTCTGAACGAGCGCGGGACCAAGGCCCGGATCGGCGGCGAGGCCGGCCGCATCTGCATACTGGCCTGCCGTCACGACGATTATGTCGAGACCCCCGGCCCCGAAATCACGTACGACGTCTCCCACCGCCAAACGGTCGGCGATATCCAGCGTGTAGGTACGCACGCGCGCATCCCGCATGATCGGGTGGCCATCCAGGCGGTCAGGATCGCGCCCGCACAGCGCCAGCTCGGCACCGCGTGCGTGGTAGTGAACGGCCAGTGCCAAGCCGATGCCACTCGTACCACCAATGATCAGGATCTTCATCGTTTGCATCCCGCGAACGCCGCCATCCCTTTCAGGTACCCATAATCCCATTGTGCATGTACCTGGGCGGCGTACGCGTCCTGCGTCGAGGGCACGTCGAGGCCGATGCGGTTATGGCACCAGTCGATCCGCTTGCCGATACCTTGCGCGCGCAGCATACCTTTGGCGTCGCGAGTATCGACCCACGTATCGGCATGCTGCGCATGTACATGCTGCAAGCGCGCGGCGCCGTCGATGCCGAACACCGCGCGCAACGCGGGCAGTGCGAGCCAGCGGTTAAATGGCATTTTGCGTTCCATGACCACCTCGCGCGCGAGACGCTGCGCCAGCTCGATGGGTAACAGATCTATCACGCCACCGCTGTAGTGTCGGCCCGCGACTTCGTGGCTGCGGAAATAAAACATGTCGGCGATCGAGATGCGCGCGGCGTCCGCGGGCGCGATGCCCAGCTCGACCCGTAGCACGGGATCCACGGCGCCGGCGCTCCAGCGCGGGTCCGCCGCTGGCGCCGGACTGCCATCCAGCAGAGCTGCAACACGCTGCGGGCCGAACACGACTTCAGAAAACAGCGGCTGCGTTCTGCGTCGTGCTCCCGTCTGTTCCGGTTCGTACAACAGTCTGGCACCGACGATGGCCAACGCCGGCGCATCCGGTGCGACCCGCTCCGGCAGCGGCAACGGCAGTGCGGCTGGAAGCTCGAACAGATAATCGCGCTGCAGATCAACGATGCGCGCGGACCGAGCACGCCGCAGCCAGCGCAACCCCGCTGCACCGAGCGTACGCAGCGGCGTCGCACGTTGCGTGGAGCGGATCGAACGCAGGAACGCGTACATCGCAGAGCCGGCAATCCAGTCTCGCCGTGCACCGGCGTCGGGCAGAGCCGCAATAGCTGCAGCCGCAATTGCTCCGCCGCAGCTAGCCAGCAGCACATCGGGTCGGCGTCCGCAGTCTTCTGCTGCCGCGTGCACGCCGAGATAATAGGAGAACCGGAAGCCCCCTCCAGCCAGCACGAGGCAGCGTCGATACTGTTCATGCGTGTTCATTGCATGCATAATGCCCAAATGAAAAAATTATCACAAGCACAACGAAAGCGTTCGCCGGACGGACACGTGCTTGTGCGTACGCGCCTCGTGCACCTGATGCTGAACTGGCTTGCATTCAGTGTGTGCTACCCGCTGTGCAATCTGCTCGCCGCGCAGCAGGTGCAACGCAGCCTGGCCATCGAGCTTGATGCCGCGATCCCCTTCCTGCCCTGGATGGCCGTGCCGTATGCCAGCTCGGGCCTGTTGTTCACCCTTGTCTTCTTTCTCGTCCGCGACAACGAACAGTTGCTCGTAGTGAGCCGGCGCCTGCTGCTGGTCACGGTCGCCGGCTGCCTCGTCTTCGCCGCCGTGCCCGCGCAATTCGGCGCCGTACGTCCCGACGTTGCGGACGGCATACCCGCCACGCTGTACCAGTGGCTCGACATTGTCGATCGGCCCTACAACCAATGCCCTTCGCTGCACGTCGCGTACTGCGTGATCATCTGGCTCGCCTTGCGGTCCCTGTGCCGCGACACCGTACGCGCCCTGCTGGGTGCCTGGCTCATGCTCGTCGCTGCGAGCACGCTGTTCACCTGGCAACATCACGTAGTTGACGTCGTCAGTGGCCTGCTGCTGGGCGCCGCCGCCGCGTGGGCGATCAGGCCGGGCGCCGCGCGCCGTACGACCGTCAGTTTTTACTATGCGATCGCGGCGGGCCTCGTCGTACTGGTTGGTGTGGTCCCCCTGCACAGCTGGATCGCGGCTTATGCAGCGGTCAGCCTGTTATTGGTGGCGGCGGCCTATGCCACACGCCGTTCCGATTTCCTCGCCAAGCGCCTGGGTCGACATCCACTTCGCGCCTGGTTGCTCTTCTGGCCTTATCTCGCCGGCTACCGGCTGACGTGGGCCCTCGTGCGCATTCGCGAGCGCGGCCGCCCTGCGTTCGTGCAACATGCGCCCGGATTCTGGTCGGGCCGACGCCTCACTAACGTGGAAGCCCGTGCCCTGCCGCGCGGTTGCCACGTCATCGACCTATCGGGCGAATTGCCCGAGACCGCCCTGCTGCGTCACACGCATTATCTACATTTCCCCCTGCTCGACCTGCAAGCGCCGCGCCCCAGTCAGTTGCGTGTGGTACTGGCCGCACTGGCTCGGCTGCGCGACGCGGGACACCCTGTGTACATCCACTGCGCCATGGGTTACAGCCGCAGCCGACTCATATCGCGACTTCACTTGCGAAGGAAACAACGATGTCCGTCTCGATCTATCAGCTGAAACCGCGCTTCCAGCAATTGCTGCGTCCCCTGATCGGCGCGCTGCACCGGGCAGGCGTGACACCGAACCAGGTGACGCTCGGTGCGATGGCGCTGTCGGTGGCGTACGGCGCGGCGCTGGCCGCTGCACCGGGAACGGCTGGCCTATGGTTCGGACTGCCTCTGTTTCTTCTGCTGCGAATGGCCTTCAACGCGATCGACGGCATGCTCGCTTCCGCGACCGACAACAAGACCAGGCTGGGCGCTCTGCTCAACGAAATCTGCGACCAGGTGTCGGACGTGGCGCTGTATCTTCCGTTCGCGCTAGTGCCCGGCATTGTGGCGCCGCTCGTGGTACTGGTCGTCGTCGGCGCGCTACTGGCCGAATTCGCCGGAGTTCTGGCACTGGCTGTCGGCGCACCACGGGGCTTCGAGGGGCCGATGGGCAAAAGCGACCGCGCCTTCGCCTTCGGTCTCATCGCTCTGTTGATCGGTCTGGGCTCCGGGTCGGCCGGGAGCAACGGTATTCTGGGTGCCATGCTGCTGCTGTCGGGGCTGACCGTCTTCAACCGTCTGCGCCGGGCGCTGCAGGCCGACGCGCCACTGATACAGTAAAGATCCCCTCCACACCAATTGCAGTCGCGATTTTGTGTCCACCGGCCAGTGAGACAAGTGCATCCATCTCCGCCTGCGGACGTGGACGCATCTTCCACAGCTGGCCGCGGTGGTTGATCAACGTATAAGCAATCATGTCGAGCTGAGGGTGCCACGGCTGAGCGGTATAGATCAGGTACCCGCCCGGCTTCAGGCTACTCATCACGCCACGCAACGATGCCAACACCTTGTCGTTATCGCTGAACAGTTCGTACAGGCCGGACACCACGGCGATATCGTAATCCTCCTCTTGTCCTGCATAGCTGGCAGCATCGAATGCGTCGCACCGTTCGACAGTCACCGGGATCGTCAATTGCAGGTCCGCAGCCAGACGGCGCGCGTTGTCGACGTTGTGTTGTATGTAGTCACGCAGCGTGATCTCGAGCGGACTGTCCTGGAACCGCTTGGCGGTCTCGAGGACGTACCGTGCGGAACCGGCGGCGATGTCGAGGATGCGCACCGTTTTCCCTTGCGGCTGCGCGGCAATGCAGTCGGCCAGCATGCGTTGCAACTGCATCTTACGCACGCGGATACCGCGCCAGCCGACGGCGTCCAGGTAACCGCGATCGATGATCTTGCCGATGCCGAGACGGCCGCAAGCTTCGTTGCGGTAGACATAGTCAAGCGACTCGCCGGAATCAAAACCGTAGGTCAGGCCGATGCGCATGCCTTCACTGAGCGGACCTAACACGCCCAGCATGCGGCGCTGCAAGCCGAACCAGGCGCGCGCTGCGGCGCTGCCGCTCTCATTGCGCTCGATAGCGGCGTAGCGGTGCGCCGCGTGGCCGTCGCGGTCCGCGCGCACATAATGCGTTGGAGGCAATGGTGCAGCAGCCCAGCAGTCGCGAATGAAATCGCGACTCGCGTGCAGGGCGGCTGTGGTGTCGCGCTCGTAGAACACGGCGTGGTAGCAGTCGTCGATCCGCACAAAGCGCTTCAAGCGAGAGCTAAGGCGCTCGAAGAACAAACGCTGGGGCTCTTCCTTGACGACATAATCCTTGTCAGCAGCGAGCATCAGCACTGGTACATCGATCGCCGCGGCGTCGGCGACGAGACGCTCTGCCGTATCGCCCAGTTCAAGTAGGATTTTCGCGGAAATACTTTTCGCGATCAGAGGGTCGGCCGCATAAGCCTGCGCCTCGTCGGCGGAATGCGTGAGCATGCCGGGACGGATGTAGCTCGTGACGAAAAGCTCGGGTTTGAATCGCCGCGCGAAACGCAGCGCCGGATTTGCCAGTGGGACGTACAGCTTGATCTGGAACGCGGCGGCTGCCATCACGAGCCCGCGAATGCGCGGAGCGTAGTCGTGCACCCAGGTTGCCGCGACCACCGCACCGACGCTGTTGGCTACGACGATTACGTCCTCGATTGCGATTCCGTAGCGTTCAATGACGTGGCGAACGAAGGCAGCTAGGTCGTTCACCAACGTAGCGAAGTCCGGAGCGTCGCCGCGGGCACCAGGTGAGTAGCCGTGACCGCGCGCATCGTAGGCGAATGCCCAGTCCCGGTGCTCGCCGAAACGCTCGACGAGTGTCGCGATTCGGCCTGAGTGTTCATGACCGCGATGGAGGAAGATCAGTGCGCGCGGCGCACGGTTGGTTGCCGGTGCGACGGGCTGCCACGCACGAAAGAACAGCCGTGTGCCGTCGTCACCGGCAAAACCGGATTCGAAGGTGGTCCAGGCAATGGAATGGTCGATCTTCATGGCAGTGTCCTTAGTCGATGCTGCGGAGCAGGCAGTACAAGAGCGGAGCGGTGAGGACCAGGCTATCCACCCGGTCAAGGATGCCGCCGTGGCCAGGGATCAGTTGGGAAAAATCCTTAATTGACAAACAGCGCTTGGCTGCGGAAAACATCAGATCGCCGGCGAATCCTGCCAGCGACAACAGCAAACCCCACA
Source organism: Massilia sp. CT11-108 (assembly GCF_047302915.1). NCBI lineage: Bacteria > Pseudomonadati > Pseudomonadota > Betaproteobacteria > Burkholderiales > Oxalobacteraceae > Massilia > Massilia sp. CT11-108. The sequence goes on from NZ_JBKYMO010000265.1 coordinate 6,923, forward strand.
GTGCCAGCTGCGACGGCGTCGCCAATGATAGATACGTACCGAGCACGAGGCTCACAATCTGCGACATGACGACACCGCCGGCCAAGCCTTGCCAAGTCTTGTTGGGACTGATCGTCGGCGCGATTTTGTGACGACCGAAAAGCTTGCCGGCAACGAACTGACCGATGTCGTTCAACGCCGTCAGAATGAACAGGTAAAACAGCCAGGCGAGATTGGTGCGGGTAGTGAATGGCAGAGAGGCGAAGGCAACGAGCAGTTGCATCGCCGCAGCCGTTGCCACAATCGACGACCACGTGATGGCGGGCCCGGCGGTACCTATCTGACGGCAACGCATCGATAAAACGGAAATGGCGCCACATAGAAGCGCGGCAGCGAGGACCGGCATCCAGCTGTTCAAGATGCCCGTCACCAGGACGATCATCGCAGCCCCTAACCGGAAACGGGTGCGCCCTCCCGGGTAATACGACTCAAGTTCGAGCGTCGCGAAAGCGCAGATGAGATAAGCCAGCACATGCAAGCCTGTCGGATAGGTCACTAATGCCAGGCTAACGATGGGGAAAATTCGCCACCACGCATTGACTTGGTAGCTCAACATGCCAGGCGCTGCACCGCGAGCGGCGAATTTCACAGACAGTGAAGCGACGGCAAGCAGACCGTACAGCGCTGTCATGGCGCGGACGATGGACATCCCGGCGTCGATGAAAGGGAACATGGCAAGCAGTTAAATACCGATTACTTAATCGTATTTGTTTTAACTGTTCGCAATGTCTAAGCTGCAATTTTATTGAGCCAAGTCAATAAAACATAGATGGGAGGAAGCGAGTGCACAGTTTGCAGTGACAACCCGACTAAAGACTGGACCCACAAAGCAAAAAGCCCGCTCAGTGCGAGGATTGGCAGTGCGAATCCGAGCGAGCGGGCTTCGTTTTTCCAAAACGAAAAACCCCGTCGAGATCACTCGACGGGGTTTTCTTAATAACTAGCCTGACGATAACCTACTTTCACACTGGTTGCAGCACTATCATCGGCGCAGAGTCTTTTCACGGTCCTGT
>NZ_JBKYMO010000266.1:0-7887 GCF_047302915.1 Massilia sp. CT11-108
CTCCATCCGGGCTAATCGGCTTTATCTGTCCAACCCGCCGAGGGAATGTTCGCCCAACAGGTGCCCCACCCCTTGCTCAACCTGCCCGCCGTGCCGCGGGGGCCCCGGCCGGCCCGCGACGCGCCGCTTCGTGAGCACGTACGCCAGGCCCGTACCGGCCAACAGCGCGCCGCCGACGAGAAAATCGCCGGGGCCCCAGTTCACCTCGTGCGTGAAGCGCATCGCCACGGCCGGCACGAGCAGGATGGCCAGCGTGGCCAGCAGCACCCGGCGCACGTCGCTGCGCACGGCGCCAACATTCGTCGTCTTCATCGTCCGCCTCCTCCGGCATCTACATCGGCAGGCGCGCGTCGCGCCGCAGCATCTCCTGGAGGCCCTCCTGGGCCAGGGCCGGACTGAAATAATAGCCCTGCATCTGGTCGCAGTCGTGGTCGCGCAGGAACGTCAGCTGCTCGATCGTCTCGACGCCTTCCGCGATCACCTGCAGCTTGAGGTTGTGGCCGAGCGCGATGATGGCGCGCGTGATGACTTCATGGCCGTCGTCCGGATCCGTGCCCCCGCCGAGGAACGACCGGTCGATCTTGATGCAGTCGACGGGGAATTTCTGCAGGTGGCTGAGACTCGAGTAACCGGTCCCGAAATCGTCGATCGACAGGCGTACGCCCAGCAGCTTCAACTGGGCCAGCGCGTCGCGCGCTTCTTCCGGGTGGTCCATCAGCTGGCTCTCCGTCACTTCCAGCTCCAGGCGGTGCGCGGGGACGCCATGCCGCGCCAACGTGTCCGCGAGCCGGTTCACGAAGCGGCGCTGGCGCAACTGGCGTGCGGACAGGTTCACCGCGATGACGAAATCCTCGATGCCCACGGCGGCGAGCGTCTGCAGCGTGGCGCATGCCTCGTCGAGCACCCAGTCGCCCAGCGGGATGATCAGGCCCGTCTGCTCGGCGACGGGAATGAAGACGTCGGGCGCGATGATGCCGTCGACCGGATGCTGCCAGCGCACGAGCGCCTCGGCGCCCACGACCTTGCCCGTGCGCAGGTCGACCTTCGGCTGGTAGCCGAGCACCAGTTCGCGGTTGCGGATCGCCCGGCTCAGGCTCGCTTCCAGCAGCAGATGCTGGTGCACGACCTGGTTCAGTGCCTCGGAGTAGAACTGCACGTTGTTGCGCCCGAGGGTCTTGGCGTGGTACATGGCGGTGTCGGCCGCGCGCATGACGTCGTCGACCGTGCGCCCGTCCTGCGGGAACAGGCTGACGCCGATGCTCGTGCCGGGCAGGATCTCCTTGCCCTCCACGACGACGGGCGCCGACACGCTCTGGCGTACGCGCTCGACGAGGCAGGCCAGCTGGGTCACGTCGGCCTGCTCGGCGATCACGAGGACGAATTCGTCGCCGCCCAGGCGCGCCACCGTGTCTTCCTCGCGCATGCTGTCGCGCAGGCGGGCCGCGATCTCGCGCAGGACGGCGTCGCCGGCTTCGTGGCCGAAGGTGTCGTTGATGTGCTTGAAGTTGTCGAGGTCCAGGAACGCGAGCGCGCCCTGGCGGCGATGGGACGACGCCGCATCGATCGCCGCCTTCAGGCGTTCCAGCAGCAGCGTGCGGTTGGCAAGACCCGTCAGCGCGTCGTGGTGCGCGAGGTGCTGCAGCCGGCGCTCGTAATGGCGGGCTTCGGTGATGTCGTTGATCACGCCGACGAAGTGCGATACTTCGCCCTCGATGCTGGCAACGGGATCGACGCGCAGGTCGTTCCAGAAGATCTCGCCGTTCTTGCGCCGGTTGCGCAGGACGGCGCGCACGCTCTGCCTGCAAGCGACGGCGTCATGGATACGCTGCTGCTCGTGCACGTCGCAATCCTCGACGCGCATGAAGCGCGGATTGCGGCCCTTCACCTCGGCCAGCGTGTAGCCGGTGATCTGCTCGAACGCGGGATTCACGTACTCGATCACGTTGTCGGCCCCGTCCGCGCAGCACGTGATCACGATCGCGTTCACGCTCGCGTACATGGCCCGCTCGCGCACGCGCAGGCCGCGCTCGGCTTCCTTGCGCGACGTGATGTCCAGGCCCGTGCCGAACACGACCGGCAGGTTGCCCAGGCTCGCACGCGAACAATGGAACAGGAAAGTCGTGCGCTTGCCGTGCTTCCCGACGAGGTCGGCCTCGTGGTACGACCCGCCACCCTCGAAGGCGGCCAGGATCTTTTCCACGATCATCGCCTGGTCGCGCTCGTCGAAGAAATTCTTGACGTTAAACGTCGGCAACTCCTCGCTCGCCATCTCGAGCGCGTCTTCCAGCTGGTGGTTCCACAACAGCAGGTGCCCGCTCTGGTCGATGACGTAGAACACGCACGGCAATTCCTCGATGATGTCGGCGATGGGCAGGTCCTGGATCAATGCGTAACGGGTCGGCGCCAGGCCGGCACGCGGCACGACGATGACGCTGTAGCCGCCGGGCTGGTCGGGATCGAGCGATTGCGGCGCCACCGTCACCCGCACCGGCACCCGGTGCCCGTCCGCGCAAATCAGGTCTCCCGTCGAATCCTCGTTGACGCGCTCGCCGATCCACGTCACGGTGGCCGGCTCGTCGAAGGCGATGATCTGGTCGAGGCTGCAGTGACGGATGTCCGCCGCGCCATAGCCCGCCAGCTTTTCGCAGGCGCGGTTCCAGCTCGTGATCGTCCCTGCCGCGTCGACGACGAATACCGCGAGGGGTAAAGGCGAAAGGTTCACGACCTCCTCCAGAGAACCGGCCGGGCGCGCTTGCACGTTGCGTCCATTGGGAAAACATCATAACGCAGTCACGTCCGAAGGGGCGCATATTTACATCGCATCGCGCCGGCCCCTCCCGGCGTGCTGGTGGCGGGGTTTCGGTGTGGGTCACGGCGCCGGTCGGTTAGTTGCAGAATGACCGGACAAGCCGGTCCGGCTTGCCGCTCCGCCCGTCAGCGCGAGGCCGGGGCCGCCATTGGGTCGACGCCCGCGGTCGCCGCAGCGCCGGCTGCCGAATCTTCCGGCACCGCGTCCCGCCGTCGCAGCGCATAGCGGTTCAGCCCCGCCATGTGGATGCGGCACAGGTAGTCTTCCCAGTCGACGAGGCGCGCATCCACCGGATACAGCCGCCGCGCCTCCTCCCCGAAGCGCGCGGCCAGGGCCAGCAGGCCGGCGTTGTGGAACCGGTAGCGCGGGTGCGCGTAGAAGGCGAACGTCAGCGCCAGCAGGCGCGTCGTGCGCAGCTTTTCCAGCGCGCGCGTGGCACCCGGCGCGCCCGCCAGCCGGCGCAGGCCGTTCCACGCCGTCGCGCCGATGCCGAACGCGCCCATGAAAAAGCGGAAGGTCCCCTCCCCGACCGTGCGGAAATCGTGCTTCGGCTCGGCGTGGAACAGGCGGTCGTACTGGCGCCAGTTGCGTTTGGATTCCGCCTGCAGCAGCCGGATCAGTTCACCCAGCGCGAGCGGATTCGTGGAACCGCTGCAGCATTGATAGATGCGCCGGCCCGGCCCGGCGGAGACCGCCTCCGCACCTGCCAGTACGATGGCGTTGGCGACGAGGTCGACGGGGATGACGTCGATGATGCCTTCGCGCCGCGCGGGGAAGAAGCTCGTCTTGCCGCGCGCATAGGCGAGGATCACGGCGTCCGCCACCTTCACGCCCTCGATCCAGCCGGGCGCCGGCTCGCGCAGCGTGCTTTCGATGATGGCCGGCCGCACGATCGTCAGGGCAAGCCCGTGCATGGCCCGGAGGGCGACCTGCTCGCCGAGCCACTTGGTGAACGTGTAGGTGTCGTTCCAGCCGTGGCGCTGGGCCTCCCGGATGCCGAGGTCCGTCAGGCGCCGGCGCAGCCGTTCCGGATCGGCGCCGCCGGCCTTCGCCCGCACCCGCCCGATTCTGCGCCGCAGGGCGGCGATCAGCGCGTCGACGTCGTACCAGCCGTCGCGATGGCGCGGGATGCCGTCGCGTGCGCTGCCTGCCGGCGCGACGATCTCCTCGCGCATCTCGCCGCGGTTGTAGCCGTTCACGTAGCAGGTCGACACGTGCACCAGCGGCGCGTTGGCGACGCGCGCGAACGCCGTCACGTGGCGCAGGCTCAGCGTGTTGATGGCGAGTGCTTCGTCGAGCGGTTCGCGGAAATCGACGCTGGCGGCCGCGTTCACGACCACGTCCACGCCGCGCGCCAGCTCGGCGAAGCGCGCGGCCGCGAGGCCGAAGCCGGGCGCCGTGATCTCGCCCGTCACGCAGTCCACGCGCTCGGCGAGGAAGCGTTCCAGCCAGGCCGGGCGCACGGCGCGCAGGTGGTCGAACACGGACGATGCCGCGATCTCGCGCTCGAAGCGCGCGCGGGCGTCGCCAAGGCTGCCGGCACGGATCAGCAGCACGATGCGGCCGATGTCGGGCACGGTGCGGATCAGCTTTTCCAGCAGGACCTTCGCGACGAAACCCGTCGCACCGGTGAGCAGGATGCGCTTGCCGGCAAAGGCGTCGCGCACGTCCGGCAGCCCGTCGGCTGCCTCGTCGATGGTGGTCGTCATGGATATCTCCGTGGCCTAGATGATCCGCGTCAGGCGGAACATGGCCGTCATGGCGAGGGCCGGCAGTGCGTTCCGGTGGCAGCAATAGGTCTTTTCGACCGGCCCCTGGAAGCGCGACTTGGCGAATTCGAGCCCCTTGAAGTTGTAGAGGAAGTCCATCCGCTCGCGGATCACGGACAGGGTCGTGCGCAGCAGCCGCGATTCCTGCGGTTCGATCTCGCCGGACAGCATCAGCGGCGTCAGGCCCAGGTCCAGGCACGGCACGCCTTCTTCCTGGAAGCGCGCGATCGCGTAGGCCATCAGCGCGTACCACAGGCCCTGGCGAAAATTGGCCGACGAGCGCGAAATGTTCGGCACGTAGCCGGCCAGGCGGCCGTCGCGGTACAGCGGATCGAAGAACACGAAGCCCACGGCCTCGTCGTCGCGGTACGCGTAGAAATAGCGCGTGCCTTCGCGGTAGTCGACGATCATCGGCCGGATCAGGAAGCGGATCTCGTTGTTCTTGCAGCGCCGCGTGCGGATCCATGCGTCGGAGATGCGGCGCACGTCGTGGTCGAAGCCGCCCTCGCGGATCTCGATGCCGTCCGCGCGGGCGGCGTTGATCGCCGTGCGTATCACCTGCTTGCGCGCGCCACGCAGCGAGAACGTGGCGAGGTCCAGGCGCGATTCGCTGCCGAACTGCGTGCCGTAATAGCCGTGGCGGGCGTGCAGGTGGTCGACGACGCCCTTGCCCACCTGGACGAAGACGGCGTCGGGATAGCGGTCGACGAAGGCGGTGAGCATCGCGTCGCGCAGATGCGGCGGGCACACGGGCTCGCCCAGCGCGAAGCGCATGCCCCAGTACTTCGCGAAGGCGATGTAGCCGACGCCGGGCACTTCGAAATACGACATCCCCGGCTGCATGGTGCAGAACGACAGCGCGTGGCCGCCGTATTGCCGCAGGACGGCGGCACGCCTGGCCGTATCGTGATGGGACAGGTCGGCGGCGATACGCCGCTCCAGCGCGACAGCGTGTTGGCTCATGTGGGCTCCGGTTGGATTGCAAGCACCCGTCGTTCCCGCGCACGCGGGAACCCATACTGGGCGTCCTGGTCGGCTCAGCATGGATCCCCGCTTTCGCGGGGACGACGGCGTTGGGTCTCAGGCCGGTTTCTGGCCGATGACCGACCAGTAGCAGTCGAGCAGCAGCAGCTTGTAGTGCTTCTGTTCGCCGACCTGCAGGCCGAACTTCTTCATCCACTCCGGATAGTTGTAGATGTTGTGGAAGGCGTTCCCGGCGAATAGCCAGAAGAAGCCGACGGCCCCGTACCAGTACAGGGTCTTGAAGACGCGGCTGAACACGTTCCCGGTCGGGAACGAGAAATCGCCGACGACGATGTGGGCGCCGGGACGGCCCAGGCGGATCAGGTGCGCGAGCACGCGCAGCATCATGTCCTGCTCGAACACGTTCAGGAAGAAGTTCGCGACGACCATGTCGTACTGTTCGAATTCCTCGACCAGCATGATGTCGCTGTGCACCTGGCGGATGCGCACGTCGACGATGCCTTCCCGCTCGAGATTGGCCTGGAATTTCTTCAGCATGGTGGCCGACAAATCGACCACCGTGACGTCGGCGCCGAGCCGCGCGGCGTGGACCGCATCGCGGCCGTGGCCGACGCCGGCGAACAGCACCCTGTCGCCCGGACGCAGTTTGTCGAGCATCGCGACCTTGCAGCGGTGGATCGATTTGCCGCTGTAGAACGCACTGAGCCAGTCGTAGATCGGCCCTACGAGCTTGTACTTGTCTCTCATGTTTGCCCTTCCGGTCTTTCCGACCTATATGGATGTCTCCTCTGCCCCGTTCACGTTGCATGAACGTCAAGCACCATTAGAGTAATGGAAAGCCCGCACATTCCACGGCCCGGCGCCTTGTCCTTGCGAGCCAAAACACTGGCTTTGCGGGTCATGCGCGTAAAGACCATCGCTCAACGCGCTGATTGAATGGTGACCGCGGCCGGCCGTAAGTTGACACCCGGGAGCCGCCGAATCGATACTCGACGGGCATATTCCCACTGGACCCTACGCCGCCACGAACGATGAAACTCTCCCTGCCCCTGTTCGCCCTCGCCGCCATCGCAGCTGCCACGCACCCCGCAGCGCACGCCGCCGAGCGCCTGACCGTCACCGTCACCCACGATCTCGCCATCGCGCGGCCGGCGGAAACCATCGCCATCCCGTGGAAGAGCGTCAACGACGCGCTGCCGCATGCCGGCATCCAGCACATCGTCGTGAAGGACGCGGCCGGCCGCGTACTGCCGCACCAGGTGACGAACGTGGCGCCGGAAGCGAAGGACCCGCAGAAGAACGGCGTCGCGTACGGCGAACTGCTGTTCCAGCACGACTTCGCGCCGGGCGAAAAGAGCGCCACGTTCACCGTCGAAAAGACGGACGCCGTCGTGCCCCCGTTCCCCACCAGGGTCTGGGCCCGCATCGTGCCCGAACGCCTCGACGACTTCGCGTGGGAAAACGACAAGGTCGCGCACCGCACCTACGGCCCCGCCCTCGCCGCCCCGGCGCCCGCCGGCTCCGACAAGGAAGTCCTGAAGACGAGCGGCCTCGATATCTGGTTCAAGCGGGTCCCGTACCCGATCGTCGACCGCTGGTACAACATCGGCCACGACCACTATCACCACGACGAGGGCGAAGGCATCGACATGTACAACGTCGGCACGACGCTGGGCGCCGGCGGCACGGGCATCTGGGCCGGCGGCAAGCTGGTCTCGGGCATCAACTTCACGCATTGGAAGGTCCTGGCGAACGGTCCCGTGCGCGCGATCTTCGAACTCACCTACGACGGCTGGGACGCGGCCGGCACGAAAGTGGCCGAGGTCAAGCGCTTCACGGTGGACGCCGGCCACTGGTTCGACCGCATCGACAGCACGTTCACGTTCGCCGGGAACGGGCCGCTGCAGGCGGCCGTGGGCCTGAACAAGGAACCGGCCGACAAGGGCGAGGACGGCAAGTCCACATTCACGGAAGACGCCAGATCGAAAGCCCTCGTCCAGTGGGTCACGCAAAAGAAGAGCGGGGATTTCGGCGTGGCCGTGATCCTGCCGTCCGCTGGCAACCCCGCCTTCGGGGCCGATGCGCGCAACGCGTTCATGCTGGCGCCGGTGACGTCCGGCCAGCCGCTGCGTTATTACGTGGGCGCCGCGTGGACGCGGGCCGGCGAAATCACGTCGCGCGAGCAGTGGCAGCGCACCGTGACGGATGAAGCGGCGCGCGTGGCCGCGCCCGTGCGCGTGAGTCTGTCGGCGCGCTGATGGACCGCCGCGACTTCTTCCGCGCCACCGCACGTGTCACCTCGGTGGCCGCGGCACTGCCGCTGGG
>NZ_JBKYMO010000267.1:0-7852 GCF_047302915.1 Massilia sp. CT11-108
GCTGCTGGACTGGATCCTGAAGCTGCCTGCATAATGACAGCATGACCCACCCGCTCGACAACATCTTCTGGAACTGCCTCGACGGCCCGCACCGCCATCTTTCCACCGGCACCGACCGGGCGCGCCGCTATGCGCCCGGGTTGTCGCCCATCGTCGGCTTTCCCGATCCCGAGCGGCCCGATTTCGCCGCGCTGCGCCCGTTCTGCACGCCCGGCGAGCAGTTCTATTGCGACGTCTGGTCCGGTCCCGCGCCGGACGGCTGGCGCATCGAGGTCGATGCGAAGATGTTCCGCCTCGCGTGGGATGGCCGCCCGGGCCCGGCCGACGATCCCGCACCGGACGCCCTGCCGCTGGGCCCCGCCAACGCGGAAGAGGCACTGGCGCTGGCCCGGCTGACGCGCCCCGGCCCGTTCGGCCTGCGCACGATCGAGATGGGCGAATACTTCGGCCTGTTCGAGGACGGGCGCCTCGTCGCGATGGCCGGCGAACGCACGACGGCGGGCCGCTATCGCGAAATCAGCGGCGTCTGCACGCACCCCGACCACCAGGGCCGCGGCCATGCGAAACGCCTGATGCAAAAGCTCATCATGCGCCAGCTCGCGCGCGGCGAGATCCCGTTCCTGCACGTGATGAGCGCCAACCAGGCCGCCCACGACTTTTACCTGCGCATGGGCTTCCGCGACTATGGCGAGACGGTCGTACGGGTCGTCACGCCCGTCTGATTATTGTCTTTTTGCTGTCATCGAACGGTAGTTTTCGTTTGTTTTAATGCATGAGCACGTGCCATCCCGGCACGCAAACCGGCCGCCAAGTGCCGGTGCAATCCATCCCTATGGAGAAAGCTCAGCATGACACACAACGACATCTCGCCGTCGCGACGCAATCTGCTCAAGAGCATGGGCACGTTACCTTTCGTCGGCGCCTTCGCCGCCCTGCAGGCGCGCGAAGCGCTGGCCGCGGGCGGCGTCAGCGCCCTGATCGACAGCCCATACGGCCCCATCGCCCCCGTCAACGACCTGACGACCGGCCTGCCGCTGCTGCAGCTGCCGGCCGGCTTCACGTACAAGAGCTTCGGCTGGACCGGCGACACCATGACCGACGGTAAGCGCTGCCCCGCCGCGCACGACGGCATGGGCGTCGTCCTGGCGCGCAAGGTGGGCCGCAGCACGGAGCTCGTCCTGATCCGCAACCACGAGGCGCACGCCGTCAGCCCGAACAAATTCATCAACGCGTTCGGCGCGTACGACACGGGCGCGAGCAGCGCCGGCGCGACCACGGTGCTCGGCGGCGGCACGACGAATCTGCTGTTCCGCGACGGCGCGTGGGTCAGCGTGACCCCGAGCCTGGGCGGCACGGACGGCAACTGCGCGGGCGGCATCACGCCGTGGGGCACGTGGCTGTCGTGCGAGGAAATCGGCTCGGATGGAGTCTCTGCCTCGGGCAAGAAGCATGGTTATGTGTTCGAAGTGTCGCCGGACACGACGCAGACGACGGGCCAGCCGATCGTCGGCATGGGACGCTTCGCGCACGAAGCGGCGGCCGTCGATCCGGCCACGAGCATCGTCTACATGACGGAGGATTCGTCGGGCAAGTCGGGCTTCTATCGCTACATCCCGGACGACAGGAATGGCGGCTACGGCGCGCTGGCGCGCGGCGGCGTGCTGCAGATGGCGCGGGTGCAAGGGACGCCGAACGCCAACGTGGCAGGTGCGCTGAAGGGCGACGCCTATGTGCTGGAATGGGTCCCGATCGCAAATCCCGACCAGAACCGCGGCAACGCGACGGGGCCGTCCGGCACGACGATCAACAACGCGGCCGGCCCGTTCGTGCAGGGCTGGCTGCAGGGCGCGCTGCGCATGAACCGCGGCGAAGGCATCTGGTACGCGCAGGGCAAGATGTACGTGATGGACACGTCGGGCGGCAGCGTGGCGCGCGGCGCGATCTGGGAACTGGACCTCGCCACGCAGGTCTTCCGCTGCATCTATTCGAGCCCGAACACGACGGTGGGCAATATGGGCGACAACCTCACGGTCAGCCCGCGCAACGCCATCCTGATCTGCGAGGACGCGTCCACGGCCACGACCGACGCCTTCGGCTACGGCCAGCGCCTGATGGGCATCACGCAGGGCGGTGACGCCTACATTTTCGCCAAGAACAACGTGCAGCTGACGACGTCGCAACTGAACGCAGCCGGCAAGCTGGATACGCTGGCCGGCGACCACCGCGGCAACGAGTTCGCGGGCGCCTGCTTCGACCCGACGGGCCGCTACCTGTTCGTGAACATCCAGACGCCGGGCATCACGTTCGCGATCTCCGGTCCGTGGGCCAAGGGCCCGCTCTGATCCGCCATCGAAAGGAACCGACATGAACAACAAACTGATGGGCGCATTCGCCCTGGCGGCCGCGCTGGCACTGCCGCAACTGTCCCAGGCCGCGATCCTGACCGGCACCACGGGATCGAATACGGTGACGGATTACAGCGGCGCGGGCCTGGCCTCGTTCGACCTCGACCTCGCCACGTTCACGCCGACGACGTTCAGCTTCGTGCTGGAAGCCGGCGACCTGGCAGCGCCCCTCGCCTTCAACGCGCTCGTGCGCAACCTGGCCGGCACCGCACTCGATGAATTCAGCTTCTCGTTGAACGGCATCGCCTTCTTCACGGCCGGCAGCGTGACGCCGGCGTTCGGCACGGTCGGCTCGACGACGTACGGTGCGCACATGGCGAACGTCGTGTTCAGCGCGCCGGAGTGGGCCGAGTTCCAGTTCGGGAATGCGCTGGGTGAGCCGGGTGCCAGCGACTGGCTGCTGGATACGCGCGGCCTGCGCGCGGGCGACACGTTCACGATCACCGCCGCCACCGCGGCGGCGGCCGAGGTGCCGGAGCCGTCGAGCGCATTGCTCGCGATGACGGCGTTGCTGGGCATGGCGGCGGCGTACAAGCGCAAGCGCGGCTGAGCGTCATCCCCGCGAACGCGGGGATCCATGCTGAGCTGAATCCTGATGCTCAGTATGGGTTCCCGCTTTCGCGGGAACGACGAGTTATACAAGTCCCGTGACGTAATAAAACGCGATCACGAAGAACACCGCCAGCGTCTTGATGACGGTCACCGCGAAAATCTCGCGATACGATTCCTTGTGCGTCAGCCCCGTCACCGCGAGCAAGGTGATGACGGCACCGTTGTGCGGCAACGTATCCATGCCGCCGCTCGCCATCGACACCACGCGGTGCAGCACTTCGAGCGGGATCTGCGCGGCCTGCGCGCCCTTGATGAACAGGTCCGACATCGCGGCCAGCGCGATGCTCATGCCGCCCGACGCCGACCCCGTGATGCCCGCGAGGGAGCTGACCGACACGGCCGCATTCACGAGCGGATTCGGAATGCTTTTCAAGGCATCGCTGACGACGATGAAGCCCGGCAGCGCCGCGATCACGCCGCCGAAGCCATACTCCGACGCCGTGTTCATCGCGGCCAGCAGCGCACCGCCGACCGCGGCCTTCGAGCCATCCGCGAAACGCGCGCTCACGCGCCGGAACGCGGTCAGGATCACGACGACGATCCCCAGCAGCAGCGCCGCTTCCACCGCCCAGATCGCGACGACGGTCTTGATGGTCGCCGTCACCGGCGTGTGCACGCCCGGCAGGATCTCGGCCGGCACCGTGAACGAATCGCCATACCATTGCGGGATCATGCGCGTGAGGATGAAGTTGGCCACGCCCACGACGATCAGCGGCAGGATCGCCAGCGCCGGATGCGGCAGCGACGTCGCCTGCGTGCGTTCCGGCTCGTTGACGAGCGACGTGCCGTAGCCCTCGCCGCGCGCCAGCGCCGCGCGGCGGCGCCACTCCAGGTACGACAGCCCCACGACGATGATGAACAGCGAGCCTACGGTGCCCAGCACGGGTGCGGCCCACGACGTCGTCCTGAAGAACGTCGTCGGGATGATGTTCTGGATTTGCGGCGTGCCCGGCAGCGAATCCATCGTGAACGAGAACGCGCCCAGCGCGATGGCGCCCGGCATCAGCCGTTTCGGGATGTTGCTCTGGCGGTAGAGCTCCGCCGCGAACGGGTACACCGCGAACACGACGACGAACAGCGACACGCCGCCATAGGTCAGCAGCGCACACACGGCCACGATCACCGCGTTCGCGCGCGAGCGGCCGATGTAGCGGATGGCGGCGTTGACGATGGATTCCGAAAAGCCGGACAGCTCGATCACCTTGCCGAACACGGCGCCCAGCATGAACACGGGGAAGTACAGCTTGACGAAGCCGACCATCTTTTCCATGAAGATGCCGGTGAATACGGGTGCGACGGCGTCCGGCGCCGTGAGCAGCACCGCGCCCAGGGCGGCGATCGGGGCGAACAGGATGACGCTGTAGCCGCGGTAGGCGGCGAACATCAGGAACGCCAGCGCGGCGAGAACGATCAGGAATGACATGGGTCTCCTCTTTCTTCTTGATGCAGCCGATTATTATTGATCGGACAAATCTTTGAAATACGTAAAATTACTGTTACATAGATTCCGGGTGATGTTGCGTCGCCACATATGTAAAGGTTTGCATTTCCACTTCCCTCATTCAGCGTCGCCGCCGGTGTACATACATTAGGAATTTCGCAAAAGAAATGATATTTTGTGAAACACCCATCGATGTATTGCGGAGACCGCCGTGCCCGTTGTCAGTGCTGAACTCCTGTTGATGTTGATGCCGCTCGCGGCAGTCATCGCCATCCTGCTGGGATGGCAGCAGCAGCGTCTGGGCGACGCCCGGCGCGACAGCCTGGACACGCACCGCGCCATCCTGACCCTGGAAGCTGCGTTCGCCCACGTGCCGGTCGGACTGGCCGTGCTGGACCTCGACCTGCGCTACGTGCGCATCAACCGCCTGCTCGCCGAGATCAACGGCCTGTCGGCCGAGGACCACATCGGCAAATCGATCCACGACGTCATTCCGGACATCGCCCCCGCCGCCGAAGTGCGCATCCGCCAGGTCATGGCGCGCAGCACGCCCCTCCTCGGTTTCGTGTTCGAAGGCGCGACGCCGGCCCAGGCGCATGTGCGTCGCGTATGGCGCGAAAGCATCTACCCGGTCGTCGACCGTAACGGCGCCCTGCTGGGCGTGACCGTGGTCGTCGAGGAGATCACCGAACAGCAGCGTCTCGCCGGCGCCCTGAAGGACAGCGAGCGGCGCGAGCAGCGCCGCACGAACGAGCTGGAAGGCCTGATGAAGGCGGCGCCCGCCGCGCTGTTCGTCGCCAGCGACCGCGAATGCCGGCGCATCAAGGCGAATCCCGCCGCCGAGCGCCTGCTGCGCCTGCGCCGCGGCGAGAATCCCACGGCGGACATGCCCGGCCACCGCGCCTTCGCCGTGTATGCGGGCGGCACGCTGCTGGCCCTCGACCAGTTGCCGCTGCAGCGCGCCGCCGCCACCGGCGAGGAAGTGCGCGACGAGACGCTGACGGTGCGCTTTGCGGACGACGAGCGGCTGCACGTCGTCATGAACGCCCTGCCCCTGCGCGACGAAGCGGGTGAAGTCGTCGGCGCCGTCGCTTGCTTCGTCGAGGCACCCACCGCTGCGGCAAACGCGGAGATTGACGGGTAAACCGGACGATGTTCGGTAAATGAAACGGCAAGCTTGCAGCGATAATATCGAGCCATGACGACCACCATTTCATCGAGGACGACGGCGAACGCCAACCAGGGCCTGGCCGACCTGTACGGCGCCGCCGTGAAGTCGCTGAGCGCCCGCAACACGGGCCTGCAGGGCATCGACGCGCAGATCAAACGCGACGACGCGCGCCTGTCCACGCTCGGGCGCCTGGCCAACGTGCTGGACGAGGTCAGGTCCGTCGCCGGAACCCTCGCCGCGAGCGGCCTGAAACTCGCGACGCAGGTCGACGGCAAGGTCCTCGACGCGCGCATCACCGCTTCCGGCGCGACTGCCGGCACGCACAAGATCGACGTCAAGCAGCTGGCCCAGGCCCAGCAACTGGTCACGATCCGCGTGCCGACGGCCACGACGACGATCGGCAGCGGCGCGCCGACCGTCGTCAGGATCGAAGCGGGCGGCAGCACCAGGACCATCCGCATCGGCGCGCCCGACAACACGCCGGACGGCATCGCCGCCGCGTTCAAGGCGGCCGGCATCGATGCGAAGCTCGTATCCGACGACAAGGGCGTCGCGCTGAGCCTCACCGGCCAGCCCGGCGCGGCGAATGCCATGCGCATCGGCGTGTCCGGCGATCCGGCCCTGCAGGCGCTGCTGTCTTACCAGCCGGGCGCGCGCGGCGCGGTGACGCAGGCGAGTGCCGCGCAGGATGCGGTCGTCAACGTCGACGGCAAGACCGTCACCAGCGGCAGCAACAAGCTCACGGGCGCCATCGCCGGCGTCACGCTCGACCTCAAGGCCAAGGGTGCCGGCACCGTGACGCTGGCCGGCGACAACACGGCCATCGCGAAGAACGTCAAGGCGTTCGCCGACGCCGTCAACGCGCTGCCGGGCCGCCTGGCCGCGCTGAAGTCGGGAGACACCGCCTCCGACCGCACGCTTGCCCAGATCCAGGACCAGGTCACGCGCCTCGTCGGCGGCGTCGATCCGGCCGCGCTGGCGGCCATTGGCGTGAGTACGAAGAACGGCAAGCTGGCGGTCGATGCGGCGAAGCTTGACGCCGCCATCGCCGCCGACCCGGACCGGGTGGCCAAGCTGTTCGCGAACGGCGGCTCGGGACTCGCGGACAAGGTGGGCACCGGCATCGCGCAGCAGCTGGCGACGGGCGGCACGCTGGCCGGCCAGGCCGCGGCCGTGGCGAAGGACCGCGACACGCTCGCCGACAAGAAGACGCAGATGACGCAGGCGGTCAACGCGCAGGCCAGCAACCTGGTGCAGCAGTACGCGAATGCCGGCAGCAATTCGCTGTTCGGGCTGATGAACGGTGGCCGCCCGATGTCGGCGTTCGACTTCCTCGCCTGACGTTCTTCAGGCGACGGCAGTTCAAACCACAGTATGGCGCGCGAACCCGGCGAGCCAGTCCTGCAGCTGCGCCGCCGTCATTGGCCGGCCGATACCGTAACCCTGCGCGATGTCGCAGCCGTGCTCGCGCAGCCAGCGCAGTTCCGCCGGCGTTTCCACGCCCTCCGCGACGACCGTCAATCCCAGTGCGTGGCTCAGCATGATGGTCGATTCGACGATGGCCGCGTTGCGCGGCGACTCCGTGATCGCGGTGATGAAGCTGCGGTCGAGCTTCAGTTCGTCCACGGGCAGGCTTTTCAGGTAGGCCAGCGACGCCTGGCCGACGCCGTAGTCGTCGATCGACAGCTTGATCCCGAGGCCCGCCAGTTCATCGAGGTGCGCCTGCGCCAGCGCCGGATCGTCCATCAGCGCGCTTTCCGTGATCTCCAGGCACAGGCGGCGCGCCGGTACGGCATGCCGCTCCAGCAGGCCGCGCACGCGCCGGCCCAGGTGCGGATCGAGCAGGTCCAGGGTCGACAGGTTCGCCGACACGGCGATGTCCAGTCCCGCCGCATGCCACACGGCGGCCTGGCGCACCGCGGATTCCAGCACCCACGGCGTGATCTCGCGGATGAAACCCGTCTGTTCGGCGAACGGGATGAAGCGCGCCGGCGCGATGCTGCCGCGCTCCGGATGCTGCCAGCGCAGCAGCGCTTCCACCGCCACGATGCGCCCGCTCCCCAGCGCCAGCTTGGGTTGATAAGCGAGCGTGAATTCGCCGGCCGCCAGCGCACGCCGCATGTCGCCGATGAGGGACAGCTGCTCGTGCGCGGACTCCCCGCCCGTCTCCTGCGCGAACGCGATACCGGCATGGCGCCGCTTGGCGGCGGCCAGCGCCAGCTC
>NZ_JBKYMO010000268.1:0-7789 GCF_047302915.1 Massilia sp. CT11-108
GTGTCGATCACCGTCAAGCTGATCGCTCCGATCGCGATGGAAGAAGGTCTGCGCTTCGCAATCCGCGAAGGTGGCCGTACCGTCGGCGCCGGCGTGGTTGCCAAGATCATCGCCTAATTTAGCGATTATCTAAGTAGTAGCAATACGACAGAAGGGGCAGAGCGAAAGTTCTGTCCCTTCTGTTTGTGCAGTAAGGGGTGAATCGGTGTTATACTGCCGTCCCCTCCGCAGTATCCGCAGTACCTGACACATGATTGCCGGCCCGCGTGCCGGTTCGTTCTTTTTTAAGGAAATAGCATGTCCGCTCCGAATCAGAAAATCCGTATCCGCCTGAAAGCGTTCGACTACAAGCTGATCGACCAGTCCGCACTGGAAATCGTCGACACCGCCAAGCGCACCGGCGCAGTCGTCAAGGGCCCGGTTCCGCTGCCGACCCGCATCCAGCGCTTCGACGTGCTGCGTTCCCCGCACGTGAACAAGACCTCGCGCGACCAGTTCGAAATCCGTACGCACCAGCGTCTGATGGACATCGTGGACCCGACCGACAAGACCGTCGACGCGCTGATGAAGCTGGACCTGCCGGCTGGCGTTGACGTCGAAATCAAGCTGCAGTAATCGTTTCAAGCGCCCTGGCGGCCTTGCCGCCGGCGCATGCAAAACGGCCCATCTACTTCGCGGTAGATGGGCCGTTTGCTTTTGCCGTCGTCCCTGCGAAGGCAGGGACCCAAGTTCGTTGCACAGCTGGCAAACCTGGGGTCCCGCCTGCGCGGGAACGACGGTTTTAAGTGTTTCTTATCTCGACAACTGCACCAACTCCTCCGCCAGCCGGTTGTGCCGCTCCAGCACCACCGGCAGATCGACGGTCCGCAACACCCCATCCTTCACGACGACCTTGCCGTTGATGACGCTATGATTCACGTTGGCCGGCGTGCAGAACACGAGTGCCGCGACGGGATCGTGCAGCGCGCCCGCGAAGCCCACGCCATCCAGCTTGAACATGACGACGTCCGCCGACATGCCCGGCGCGATGCTGCCGATGTCGTCG
This sequence comes from Massilia sp. CT11-108, assembly GCF_047302915.1. Taxonomy (NCBI): domain Bacteria; kingdom Pseudomonadati; phylum Pseudomonadota; class Betaproteobacteria; order Burkholderiales; family Oxalobacteraceae; genus Massilia; species Massilia sp. CT11-108. The sequence continues at coordinate 1,046 of NZ_JBKYMO010000268.1, forward strand.
CGATTGAGCACTTTCGCGCCGCCCAGCGTGGCGAGTTCCAGCGCCTGGCGCGCCGTCATCGCATCCGGGCCGAAGCCCACGCGCTGCAGCAGCATCGCCTGGCGCACCTCGCCCAGCATGTGCGCGCCGTCGTTCGACGCGCTGCCGTCCACCCCGAGGCCCACGGGCACGCCGGCGTCGACCATCTTGCGCACGGGCGCGATGCCGGACGCGAGGCGCATGTTCGAGCACGGGCAGTGCGCGACGCCGGTGCCGGTCCGTGCGAACAAATGAATGCCCGCGTCGTCCAGCTGCACGCAGTGCGCGTGCCACACGTCGTGGCCGACCCACCCGCAGTCTTCCGCATATTCGGCCGGCGTCTTGTTGAATTTCTCGCGGCTGTACGCGATGTCGTTGACGTTTTCCGCGAGGTGCGTGTGCAGCGACACGCCGTGGCTGCGCGCCAGCAGCGCCGCTTCCTTCATCAGGTCGCGCGACACGGAGAACGGCGAGCAGGGCGCCACGACGATCCGCTGCATCGCGTGGCGCGCCGCGTCGTGGTACGTTTCGATCAGGCGCTGCGTGTCCTTCAGGATCGCCGCTTCGTCTTCCACGACGCTGTCCGGCGGCAGGCCGCCTTTCGAGCGGCCCACGCTCATCGCGCCGCGCGCCGCGTGGAAGCGCATGCCGATGGTGTGCGCCGCTTCGATGCTGTCGTCGAGGCGGCAATCGTTCGGGTAGATGTACAGGTGGTCGCTGCTCGTCGTGCAGCCCGACAGGATCAGTTCCGCCATCGCGGTGAGCGTCGACACGTGGACCATCTCGCCCGTCAGGTTCGCCCACACGGGGTACAGGTTCGTCAGCCAATTGAAGAGTTCGCCGTCCTGCGCGGCCGGGATGACGCGCGTGAGGCTCTGGACCATGTGGTGGTGCGTGTTGACGAGGCCGGGGATGACGACGTGGCCGGCCGCGTCGATGACCTCGTCGGCGTCCTGCGGGAGTGCGTCCGTCGTGCCCACGCTGTCGATCACGTTGTCGCGGATGAAGACGGCACCGTCTACGATTTCGCGGCGTTGCGCGTCCATCGTGACGAGGACGCGCGCATGCTTGATCAGGAGAGTTTTGCTCATAGATTTTCCACTTTTTTAGAGTTCAACACTGCGGAAACAATGCGCGGGCACTGCGGAAACAATGTCGGGGTAAGCCCCGTCAGACCGCCTCCAGGTCTTTCACCAGCAGGGGCTGCGGGACGTCTTCTTCGTCGTCGTGCACTTCCACGGGACGATTCGGCAGCACGAGGTTCAGCAGGACAGCCATGATCGCGCCCGTGCTGATGCCCGAGCCGAAGATTTCGTTCACGAACGGAGGCAGCTTGGCCAGCAGTTCCGGACGCACGCTGACGGCGAGGCCGCAGCCGATGGAGACGGCGATGATGAGGCCCGTGCGCTTGTCGTGCTCGACCTTGCCCAGCATCTGCACGCCGGCGGTAAGAATCATCGCGAACATCATGAGCCCCGCGCCGCCCAGCACGGGCTGCGGGATCGTGACGACGACGGCGCCCAGCACTGGAAACAGGCCGGCCAGCGCCAGCATCACGCCGGTGAGGGCGACGACGTGGCGGCTCGCGACACCGGTCAGCGAGATGACGCCCACGTTCTGCGCGAACGTCGACATCGGCGGCGCGCCCAGCGTCGACGCGAACGCGGAACCGACGCCGTCGCACAACACGCCGCGCTTGAGCAGCGTGCCGCGCATCTTGGTTTCCGTCGCGGCGCCCAGCGCCATGAAGGTGCCGGTCGTTTCGACCATCGTCACGACGTAGGCGAGGGCCATCGCGAGGATGCCGCTCGGCGGGAAGCTCATGCCGAAGTGCAGCGGCTGCGGCAGCGCGAACACGGCGGCCTTCTGCACGCTCGAGAAGTCGACGAGGCCCAGGCCCAGGCAGACGGCGTAGCCGATCGCGATGCCGATCACGATGGCGGAGGCGGAGATGATGCCCTTGCCGAACTGGACGAGCGCGACGACGATGGCCAGCACGAACAGCGCGATGCCCAGGTTCGCGGGCGCGCCGTAGTCCGCACCCGGCGCCTTGCCGCCGGCCGCCCAGTCGACGGCAACGGGGACGAGCGACAGGCCGATCATCGTGACGACGACGGCCGTCACCTGGTGCGGGAACAGTTTGCGGATCTGCGGCATGAAGAAACTGCCGACGATCATGACGACGGAGCCGGCGAGCGACGAGCCGAGGATGCCCGCCACGCCATGCTCGAAACCGATGCTGATGGCCGCGCCGACGAAGGCGAAGCTGGTGCCCATCACGCACGGCAGCCGGATGCCGACGGGGCCGATGCCCTTGCACTGGATGATCGTGACGATGCCCGAGCCCAGCAGCGCCGCGTTGACGAGCGCGACGATCTGGTCCGCGGGCAATTTGAGGATGGCGCCGACGAGGAGCGGCACGGCGATGATGCCGCCGAGGGCGGCCAGCATGTGCTGGGCGGCGAGCAGGGTCGTGGTGATGAGGGGAGGGCGGTCGTCGACCTTGTACAGCAGATTGTTCATGTATGTCTCCGTCGATGTGTCCTGAACTGCGTCGGGTGGTTCGATGATTTCCGGACGGTGGAGACGGTCGACCACGGCAGGCAATCCGGGATCCGGATGCAACCGATTGCGCTGTCTCCACAATGCTTGGGCCACTCTGCGGCGGCTTGTTTTCAAATCATGATGCCCCTGCCTGCCGGCAGTGTCAACGAATTTGTATACAGTTTCTATCGAATAATAAGTAGGAGAATCCGCTCTCTCACAGAGGGAAGGCAGGGAATTTTGGCGCCCTCTGTATACAATTTTTCAAAACCGTTTTGCGTGGAAATATCAGATCGACCCGCCGGTCGTGGCCCTCTTGATAAGCCCGATAGCGACCTGATCTTGAAGAATGAACGCCCGGGAGTTGTAATTACTGAAACACATCGGTAATAATCGCGCCTCAGGAGGAAGCGATGGCGACCATGAAACAGGTAGCGGAGCGTGCCGGAGTGTCGATCTCCACGGTCTCGCACGTGATCAACAACACGCGCGTGGTCAGCAACGACGTGCGCCAGCGCGTGCTCGGCATCATCGACGAGATGCGCTACATCCCCAGTGCCATCGCCCGCAGCCTCAAGAACGACAAGACCCACACCATCGGCGTGCTCGTGCCGAACTCGTCCAATCCATACTTCGCCGAACTGATCCGCTGGATCGAGGACGCTGCGTTCGAGGTCGGCTACAACATCATCCTCTGCAACGCGCACGGCGGCGCACGGAAGCAGGCCGCCTATCTGCGGCTGCTGATGGAAAAGCGCATCGACGGCCTGGTCCTCGTCGCCAGCGGTGCCGACGACGAACAGGATCTGCTGCTGCGCCATGAAGCGGTCCCGATCGTCCAGCTGGAACGGGCGCTGCCGGGGCTCCATGCCGACCTGGTCCAGGCCGGCCAGGAAGACGGCGGGTACGAGGCGACGCGCCACCTGATCGAGCTGGGGCACCGGGACATCGCCTGCGTGTCCGGCCCAGCCGACCTGCCGCGCACGCGCGAACGCGTCGGCGGCTTCCTGCGCGCGATGGCGGAAGCGGGGCTGGCGGTGACGCCGGACGGCATCGTGCACGAGGAATTCACGAGCGCCGGCGGCCACGCGGCATTTACGCGCCTGCTGGGACGGGAGCACCGGCCAACGGCCGTATTCGTCACGAGCGACCTGATGGCGCTGGGCGGCCTGTGCGCCGCCGGTGCGTCCGGGGTGCGCGTGCCGGCGCAATTGTCCGTGGTGGGCTATGACGATATTGCCGGCGCGGGCTATGCGCTGCCGCCGCTGACGACGGTGGCGCCGCCCAAGCGCGCCATGGCGCAGCTTGCGATCGAGCTGCTGATCGATCGCATCCGCGGCCAGTACGCGCCGCTGCGCAACACGGCGCTGGCCAGCACGCTCGTCGTGCGGGCATCGACCGCGCCGCCGCAATGATCCGTCAGGTGGCCGCCGGCTCGCGCGCGTCGTGCAGATGCAGCCGCTGCGTCGGAAACGCGAGCTCGATCTCCAGCGCGGCGAAACGGTCCATCAGCTGCAGATAGATCTCCTGCTGGATATCCATGTAGCGGACGTAATCCGCCGACTCCACCCAGTACACGACGTCGAAGTTCAGCGATGGTGCCACCATGCCGGCGAAATGGGCGCGGTCGAACGTCACGCCTTCGTGCGCCTTGACGAGTTCCGTCAGCAGCGGCGGGATCTGGCGCAGCTTGTCCGTGGGCGTGTCGTACGCGACGGCGACCGTGAACGCGACGCGGCGCCGGCTCATGCGCGTCATGTTCTGCAGCCGGCTCTTGAGCAGGTCCGCGTTCGAGAACACGAGCTGCTCGCCGCCCAGGCTGCGCAGCCGGGTCGTCTTCAAACCCACGTATTCCACGGTGCCCAGGTATTTGTCGACGATGATGAAGTCGCCGACGACGAAGGGTTTGTCGAGCACGATGGACAGCGACGCGAACAGGTCGCCCAGGATGTTCTGGACGGCCAGTGCCACCGCGATACCGCCGATCCCCAGCGAGGCGACGAGGGTCGTGATGTTGACGCCGAGATTGTCCAGCACCATCAACAGCAGCACGGTCCACAGCACGGTTTGCGCGATGAAGCCGACGGCCGCCGCCGACGTGGCGCGGGCCGGGTCGCCGGCGCGGTTCTGGTAATAATCCGTCAGCCAGGCCCGTAGGGCGCGATGTCCCCAGACGGCGGCCTGGATCAGGCCCGTGACGATGGCGGCCCGTGTCGCGAACGAATGCACTTCCGGCGGCAAGACAAGAAACTTGCTGCCGGCGAACAGGCCCATGATGACGATGGCCAGCAGCCGCGTGCCGTCGAGCGCTTCGACGACGATGTCGTCCAGCCGCGTCTCCGTGCGCTCGGCCAGCTTGCGCATGTGATGCACGCCCAGTCGTTTCGCGATGTACAGCGCCAGCGCGACGCCGGCCGCGATGCCGAGGGCCGTGAGCCAGGCCAGCGTCGTGTTATCGAAAAATACTACATTCATCCGATCATCCTTTCCGGTGGTTGCGGTGGGATTGCTCAGGCGGCTTCGGGCAATGCCTCGGTGCCGGCCGCCGCGTCGGCGACGGCGGCGAGGAACTCCCCGCCCCAGCGCGCGACATCATGGTCGGCGACGATGGCGGCCATGCGCTCCGCGCGATAGGCGGCCTCGTCGGGCCCCATTGTAATGGCGCGGTACAGCCTGTCCGTCATCGAATGCGCGTCGTAGGGATTCGTCAGCAGGGCGCCGTGCAGTTCGACTGCGGCGCCGGCAAATTCCGACAGGATCAATACGCCCGGCTTGCCGACCGCGTGGCGTGCCGCGATGTACTCCTTCGCGACGAGGTTCAGGCCGTCGCGCAGCGGCGTGATCCACGCGATGTCGCAGGCCGCGTAATGGGCCAGCACGGCCTCGAACGGCAGCGAGCGATAAAAATAGCGTACCGGCACCCAGTCCAGCGTCGAGAAACGCCCGTTGATCCGGCCCACCGTGCGGTCCAGTTCTTCGCGCAGCGTGTCGTAGATCTCCATGCCGGGCGCGGCGGGCGTGATGATGTTCAGCAGCGTGACCTTGCCCGCCAGCGCCGGATGCTGTTCCAGCAGGCGCTCGAACGCCTGCAGCTTTTCCAGCGACCCTTTTACGTAGTCCAGGCGCTCGATCGAGACGATGCCGGTGCGGCCGGCCAGGTAGCCGTCGATCTCGGCGAGATCCGCCGCGACCTGCGGCGTCTGCATCAGGCGCCCGATCAGCGCGACGTCCGTGCCGACCGGATGGGCGCCCAGCGCGACGCGGCGGCCGCCGGCCTCGATCGCCGTCGTCGTCGTGTCGACGCCCAGCGCGCAGCCATAGGTGAGGAAGCGGGGCGCGCACGGGGCGCTGGCGACGACCTCGACCGGCGCACAGGAGCGGGCCGCATCGACGAAGTTCTCGACGTAGCGGGGGATGTGGAAGCCCACGTAGTCGCATTGCAGCAGGCTGGCGACGATGTCGCGGCGCCACGGCAGGATGTTGAAGACGTCGCTGGACGGGAAGGCGGTGTGGTGGAAGAACGCGATCTTCAGGTCCGGGCGCAGCGGGCGCAGGAACGCGGGCACCATCCACAGGTTGTAGTCGTGCACCCAGACCGTGGCGCCTTCCGCCGCCTCGCGCGCGGCCTGCTCGGCGAACAGGCGGTTCACGTCGAGGTAGCGTTCCCAGTGGTCCCGGCGGAATTCGGCGCGGTCCGGGAACGAGAAGATGATCGGCCAGAACGCCTCTTTCGAAAACTTTTTATAGAACAGGTCCACGTCCTCCCCGGTCAGCGCGATGCGTGCCGCCTGCAGGTTCGGATACTGCTCCGGATCGACGGGGACGTGGCTTGCAAAACCGTCCGGATCGCGCGAGTCCTGCTGCGACCACGCGACCCAGGACCCCGTGCGGCCGCCCGAAAACAGGCTCAGCAGGGTCGGCATGATGCCGTTCGGGCTTTTCGGGCGGCGCCGCACGGCCACGCCATCCTCGACCGCCTCGTCGAACGGCAGCCGGTGGTAGACCATCACGAGTTCCGCCTTGCCGGGCAGGTGCGCGACGTCCGCCGTGCCCGCGTGATGGGTGCGCAGGCCGTGGTGGGCGAGGCCGTCGAGGATGCCGCCGCAGCCGGCATTTTCCGCGATGAACACGCTGAACGACCTGTCGCTGTTCGAGACGGGCTTGCGCGGCGTGGTCGTGGGC